>CAKOWF010000001.1 GCA_934122215.1 uncultured Bacilli bacterium
TTATTAATTCTTCTTTTATATTTTCATAATAATTCATATTTTCCTCCCTAAATGTTTTATATACTAACATTTAAAAAGTTAAAATTTTGTCAAAAAAAAAATACAGTTTTTAACTGTATTACTTTTTTATTTTATAAAATTTTGATATTACTTTTGATACTTCATATAATATATAATTACTTTTATTAATAGCAAAACTTTTACCAATGGCTTTTCCACCAATTGTAAGTGAAGCAACAAATGCTGTAACCAATAAAATAACTATAAAACTATTAATATTAAATATATTAGCAATAGATACAGCTATAATACTTGCTGCTGTACCAGAAACTATTCCACATATATCGCCAACAACATCATTACAAAATGATGACATTTTATCTGCATTTTGTTTTAATAATACCGCTATATCAGCACCTTTAACTTTACGTGAATTCATAGAATGAAATGGTGCTTCATCACTAGAAGTTACAGCTACACCAATAATATCAAACAAAATTCCTATTCCAATAAATAATATCAGTATTAATATACCAAGTACTATATTTACCTTTGGAATTGTTGTTTCAGATAAAATAGAGAAAATTAATGAAATTAAAAAAGTCATAGTTATTATTTTACATATCCATTTTTTATCAACTAATTCATTCTTTTTTTTATTTAATTCTTTTTTTATACTTTTTAGTTCATCTTTATTTTTCATATATCTCCTTATAAAGAAAAAAGGTTTAAAACCTTATAAATCAAATGGCTATCAATATAGTTAACTTTACGCCTTAGGTCAAGCAGGATTTCCCTCATTTCTACTTACCGTTACCAGTAAAGCGGTTCCCCTTTAAAGAAATGAATATGTTGTTTCCAACTATATGGCTTGATTGCCACTGAGTACGCACTGCAATCCTATATTAATTTACACTCTAGGAGATTTCCTCACCAATTATTTATTATTAATTCTTTTTTGCAAAAATGGTTTCAAAAAGCAATAATAAAGTTATTTTGGCCAAAATAATTTTATCTGTCATTTATTCCCTCATTTTCACTCAAGACAAGCTACACTACTCGTAAGTTACCCCACATAGTAGGTTCAATCCTAGATCGTTAATAGTCCATCAACTAAAAAGTGTATAGGCCATTAACAATGATAGGTCTCCACGAACAACGGGTCAATGACGTATGCCATTACGGTTGCCCGTTATTCTCGTTCCCAGCACTCACCCCAAACTGGGCGTAAGAAGCAAGCACCAGAAGTTTCACAGATGTGCTCTTTAGTGGCAATTTATCTCCACCTTCATAATAAATATTATTGACTAGAATAATGTGCCATCAATAATTTATATACATATATATACAATAAAATTCCTATTTTGTCAAATTAAAAAGGCTTAATGCCTTTTAAAGAAATATTTTATTAGACTTACTTCTAATACTATAAAGCAAATCACCAAACCCCAACTCAATATAATATAAAGTAATCCATTTGAATATTTGGCAAGTACTGAGAATAAAGAAGAAGGAATATATTTATTTATTACATTACTTACTTCCTTTATTCCTAAATTATCACCTATAAAATGCATTATTCTAAAAAATATCTCTGTTATTCCTAAAAAATATACTAGATTATGAAAATCCCTAAACCATATTAATATTATAATAAGTAAAATTACAAGTATAATTAAATCCATACAAACACCTCTATCATAGAATTAATTATATCAAATTATTTTTATTACTTCAATATTAATGTATTATTTTTTTGAAAAGTTATTGGTGTATCACTAATTACTTTGATTTTAATAAAAATAGTTTTATTATTACCATAATTATTATTAACTAATATTTTATTTGCTTCTTTTAAACTATTATTTCTCTTATTAATTATTTCATTTAATAGTTGTTTTTCCTGATCATATACTGGTAAATTTTCTATTTCTTTTCTTATTCTTTTACCACTTAATGATTTTTTGAATTGTTCTAATTCATTTATTACATATTTAATAAATTCATTGTTTATATCTCTATACTTAAATTCATTGATAATAGCATCTACTTCTTCTGGTGTTATACTAGAATTATTTTTTATATTTTGTACAAATAATCTTTCGCCATAATTAATATATATACAACCCATGTTATACTTAACTATTGATACATCATTATACCAATCATTAACAGTTGATTCAGCATGAAAGTGAATTAAACTCACAACATCTTCTAGTAAATCTTCATATATTTCATTATCTTCTTGAAATTTTTTAGCTTCTTCATTATTTGAAAATTTTAATGATTCATATATTTCACCAGAAAACTCTGTTAAAGTAGAAAATAAATTATTATCATTTTCCATTACTATTTTAGATACAATATTATTATTTTCATTATAATATTTAGTTCTTTTCATAGGATTAAAATTACTTATCGTATCAGTCAAATTACTTAATGATAATTGATTTAATAAGTCTACAAAATTTCTTAAAATACTTTCATTAACTATTATATTATTATCAAATAATATTTTTTGCACAACTTCATATGTATACATATTTAAGCTATTTAATTTATTTAAAATAGTTTTATTATATAAGATGAGATTTACAAATTCCTTAAATTCATTTAAGTCAACATTTTTTTCTTTTATTCCTAATAGTTCTAACTTTTTTACTATATCTTCTCTATCTTTATTAGAATCTAACTTATCTAAATTGAAAGATAATAAATAATTTTCGATATTCTTTTTTTGATCAAAAATTTCAACACTTATTTTAGCATCTTTTAAACTATTAGAATCAATATTTAAATATTCAATTACTTTATCATAAGTATCAGTTATTCCCTTTTCAGCATCTATTAATGGGTATATATCTTGTAATAATTTATGTTTATTTATATATTCATTAAATTGATAAACGTGTTTTTTCATATTTTTTATCCTCTTTTTTTACCAAAATAGAATTTAATTTGTTAACTAAATTAACTAATTTTTTATCATAAACAATATTCATAATATAAAATTGTAAACTAGATATAATTTGTAACATTTCATCATATGGTATATTAATTATTTCTTGATTAACTATAGATTTAGCAATTTTTATAACATTAATTACTCTATCAAATAATATTTCTTTCACTCTTTTTATATCTGTTTCTGTTAATGTCATGTTTGTTTGAGAATTGAATTTACCCATTTTAATTTTAAAGATATTTGATGAAGACTTTGAATTTATAATTGCTGTATCATAATTTTTAATAATAGATATTAATTCTTCATCTGATAGTGTTGTTAAATCTTTTTTTTGTGCTTCTTCTTTTATAAATTTACCATTTTTAAAAATAAATTTTTTTTCACTTAAATTTTTTAATAATTCTTTCATTTCATTTATTCTTTGTTTTTTTTCTAAAATATACATATTAAAACCCCCTTAGCGGAGATTTATTCTATCATTTTATTTGCCATTTGTCAAATATTAACATTAGTTTTTATTTTTTTGATTATCTTTTTTTCAATTCTTGAAATATATGATTGACTAATTCCTAAATACTCTGCTACTTCTTTTTGAGTCATCTCTTTATTGTTAAATAAACCATATCTTAAAGTCATAATAAGTTTATCTCTTTTACTTAATTTAACAATTTCATCATGTAATAAATTTTTTTCTGTTTCTTCCTCTATTCCTTTAGTTACAACATCAGGATCAGTTCCTAATATATCTTCTAAATGTAGTTCATTTCCTTCTCCATCATAACTTAAACTATCTTCAAAACTTATTTCTGCTTTTCTCCTTTTATTTTTTCTTAAAAACATCAATATTTCATTATCAATACATCTTGATGCATAAGTCGCTAATTTAATATTTTTATCTAGTTTATATGTACTTATTCCTTTTATTAATCCAATTGTTCCAATACTTACTAAATCTTCTAAATCTACTCCAGTATTTTCATATTTTTTAGCTAAGAATACTACTAATCTTAAATTATGTTCAATAAGTTTATTTTTTGCTTCTTTGTCACCATTCATATTTTTAATTATATAATCTGTTTCTTCTTCTTTTGTTAATGGTTCTGGTAACTTATCACTACTTCCTACAAAATACATACCATTATTAAATAATTTGTTTAATATTCTTTTGATTAATTGTATCATTTTATTCCTCCCATATTTTATTATTTAATATTACATCAACATCTATATTAAAATATTCATTACTTATTCCAAATATAACATCATTTAATTCTATATTATCTATAATTACTCTTTTTACCTTAAAACATTTAATAATACTTGTACCATTTATAGTAGTAATTGGTTCATAAAAAAATTTCACATTTTCTTTTATAATATCTTTATTTATAATATTAATACTTTTATTGAAATGAATAGATTTTGCTTTATTTCCACTATCTAAATATGCATTTAAGTGATATTCTTTATCCAAAAATATATCAATTTTGTGGTAATGATTTTGGGTTACTTTTAATGATTTTATTTGTTTAACATATAAATATATTATTATTGGTGATGATATTATTAAAATAATAAAATTAATACTTAATCCATTATAATAGAATATTAATCCACTATGTTTATATGAAAATTCTATATTTAAAAGGTATAAAAATCCTCCTAGTAAAATACTATTTAAATATAGGTGAATTAAATTTCTTATAAAAGTTTTAATATTTTTATATGAAAAAGTTATTAAAATCATAAATACACTAATTATTATTTTAATTATAAATAAAGTAAAAGATGAAATATTATAGAAAAGAAGTAATGTACTTAAACTACCAAATAATGCTCCTAATAATACTCTAATTATTTTTGTATTTCTTTTTAATAAATATGATGTTGCAAATAAAAGAATAAAATCAAAGCCAAAATTAAGTATTAAAATTAAATCAACATATATTTTCATATAATCACCAATATAAGTATAATAAAACAACATAATTAAATATGTCGTTTTATATTTTTTTTGAGGTATTAGTATGCTATAAAAGAACCAATAATGATTGCTAATAAAATATATAATACAATAATGCATACATAAGAAGAACCATTATTAGTATTGCAACTAGTAGTTGCTCCATTATTACATGAATTTGAACATGCCATATTTACACCTCCTTAAATATAAGCTCCTAATATGATAATTAAAAGAATAAATAAAACTAAAACGATAGCTGCTCCAGATACTCCAGTATTACACATAAACATTCCTCCTTTTTTTATCTTTCGATATATTCTATGGCAGATTTCAAAATTGGTGCTTCTTTAAACTAAACTTTATTAAAAAATCTAACAAAAAGTTGTATTTAGTTTTAATTTTTGGTACAATGTTGTTTGTAAAAGGAGGATACAAAATGGCAGAAAATAAAAATACTAAAAAATCAAGTGCAAAAAATAGTACTAAAACTACTACAAAAAAAACTACTGAAGTAGCTGCTAAAAATAAAAATACTAAAAAAGTTGTTAAAAAAGAAGTAAAAAAAGAAGTTAAACCAATTGAAGAAGTAAAAATAACTGAAAAAGTTGTTGAAACTAAACCAGTTAAAAAAGAAGAAAAAACAAGTTTAAAGGAAACTTTAAAACAAAATGCTACACTTATTGTTTTATGTGTAATATGTTTATTATTAATAATAAATATAATCTTAATTGTTAATGGACACAAAGTAAAATTAAGTGATGGTAAAGAAGTTATAGCTTCAATTGATGACAAAAATGTAACTGCAGAAGAATTATTTGATGAAATGAAAGAAAAATATGGAACTAACATATTAGTTAATATGATTGATAGTACTATCATAAAAAAAGAAATAACTGATACAAAAGATGCTATATCAAAAGCTAAAGAACAGGTTAGTTCTATAAAATCTCAATATGAAACAATGGGATACAAATGGGATGAAGTTTTAACTAACTATGGTTATGAAAGTGAACAAGCATTAATTGATGAAATTAGTGATAGTTTATTAAAAGAAGAAGTTGCAGTTAAATATTTATCTAAAAATATAACTGATGAAGAAGTTCAAAAATATTATGATGAAAACATTTCTGATTCATATACTGCAAAACACATTCTAATAATACCAGACACTAATGATAATATGACTGATGCAGAAAAAACTGTTGCTGAAGAAGCTGCTAAAAACAAAGCTTTAGAAGTAATTACAAAACTTAATAATGGTGAAAGTTGGGCTACTTTAATTGCTACTTATTCACAAGATACAGGTTCTAAAGATAATGAAGGATTAATCGAAAACTTTACAAAAGATGATGTTGTTGAAGAATTCTATGAAGCAACTAAAAACTTAAGTGATGGTTCTTATACTACTGAACCAGTTAAAAGTAAATTTGGATATCATGTAATTTTAAGAATTAGCAAAACTGATAAAGAAGCACTTGATTCAATGAAAGATGAATTAATAAATAAAATTGTAAATTCTAAATTATCAGAAGATAGTAAATTATATACTACTACTTGGGATAACATTAGAAAATCTTATAATTTAAATATTAATGACACTATTATTAAAAATAGTTATGAAAAAACAATAAAGGGAGAATAATCTCCCTTTTATATTGTATTTATAATACTATTTATATCGTCAATAGAATATCCCCTACTATATAATTTATTCTTTAATTTATTTTTTAATTCCGCACCATTATATTTTTTTGATAATGTATTATAATACTTATCAAAATCTTTATTGATATTACTGATAATATCAATACTATCATATACTTTAGATATTAATTCATTTTCATATCCTAAATTATTAAATTCGTAAAATATTTTTTGCTTTAATAAATACCCATTATATTTAGAATTTTTTATTTTTTTCTTCATTAACTTAGTTAATTTTTCTTCAAATACATCATCACTATAAGTATATATTATCTTATCTATTATATCGATATTTATATCATGATCTAACAATTCTTTTTTTATTTTTAATCTTCCAATATTACTAAGAAATATTTTATCAGAAACAAATGCTTTAGCAAACATTTCATCATTTAATAATCCAGATTTGGTTAAATGATCAATTATTTTTTTTTGATCATTTTTTTCTACTTTATTTTTATTTAAATATTCGATAATTTCTTTTTTAGAGCGCATTTTAATTGATATATACTTTAATACTTTAGTATATATATCATAATAACTTGTTTCAATGTTTATATTTTCTAATAAATCATGATCTATGTTTTTTTTATATAACAAATTATTATTTATTATAACATCATCATAAGTTAATATTTTATTGTTATCATCTAATTCTATTTTATATTTACCACTCTTTAATTTTTTTATATTTTTTATTTCCATAACATCACCAATATAATTATAATATTTAAACAAATGTTCGTCAAGAAGAATTAAAAAAAAGAATCAATCTTCTTTTATATGAATTAGGTTCTTTGATACTTCTTCTAATGCTTTACCTATATTCTTTTTAGACACATATTGATTACTTTTCATTTGATAATTGTTTTCCTCTTCCATTTCCTTTACTCTTTTTGATACTAAATTTACTAAAAGAAATTTTGATCCTACCATACTTAAAAGTTTATCAATTGATGGATATATCATAAAATCACTCTCCCTATTTTGATTTTATAACACTGCTTGTTTTAAATCAAGTTTTTTGACAAAAGTTGACATTATATATTATTTCATATAATTTATTAATTTCTGATTCATTTAATTTTTTATTTTTATATTTTCTTTTAAAATCATTTAAAAATAATTTATATTTTGATATATTTTCAAAAGGAATAGTAACATCACAGTCATTTGAAGTAATAATATATTTTTCTATTGTATATTCTATTAGTGCTTGATATTTTAATAATAGCCTATCCTGCTCCAAAAATATATTTGGTATGTAAAATTTGGTCTTACCATAAGATAAGGATAATATATTACTTTTTATATTTCCAGATACTATACCAGTTTTATTTATAACATATATTATAAATACACCATACTCTGATATTAATATAATATGATCGTTTTTAAATATTATCTTTTTATAGCCGTTTATTTCTTTTATAATAGGTAAACACAATTCTGTAAAAGATGTATTAACACTTTTAAATTTGTTTTTTTCTTTTTTGTATCTATATATTAAATATAATATAAAGATTAGAACAGATATGATTATTAACCATTTAAATTTTTCAAATGTTAAAATTATTATACCTATTCCTACAAATATAAATACTAATAAAAAAGTCATTTAATTATTTCAATTATTAATTCTTTTTTAGCTGCTAGTACATCTTCTATTTGAAAACAATCTGTAATTTGTTTTATATCAATATCTAATTTATTAACATATATTTTAGCCAATTCTTCATTTTCAAATACTAAATCACCTATTTTTTTATTTAATACTATACCAACAGAATAATCAATAATATCTTCTTTTTTACTTCTTCCGGCACCTATTTTTTTTGCTATGTTACCTAAATTATAAGCATCTATTTTAGTAACAATGCCATCTTTTGGACTTTTTATCGATACAACCTTATCTGATATAGAAATATTATTTATATCGCCATTTTGATATTCAATCCATTCTACAAATTTATTATATGCTTCTCCATTATTAATTTTTCCATCTATTAATTTAATAGCATCTTCTTTTTTTATATTTTCTTTTTCTAAATATATTTCAGTTAATGTATATATTAATTCCTTTAAGTCTTTTGGACCTCTTCCATGTAATAAATCAATGCATTCTTTTACTTCTAATCCATTTCCTATAGCATATCCTAAAGGTTCATCCATATTTGTTAAAACGCATACTACATGCTTATTAAATCTTTTACCGATTTTAATCATAGTATTAGCAAGTATAGTAGCATCTTCTTTATTTTTCATTAAAGCTCCATTTCCTACTTTTACGTCTATTACAATTATTGAAGCAGAACTTGCTATTTTTTTACTCATTATACTACTTGCTATTAAAGGTATTGATTCTGCTAATCCAGTTACATCCCTTAACGCATATATTTTTTTGTCAACTACTGCTACTTCTGCAGTTTGACTTATAATACTTACACCTATTTTATTTACTTGTTCAATAAACTTTTCTTCACTTAAATTAACATTATATCCTTTAATTGATTCTAATTTATCAATAGTTCCACCAGTATGGCCTAATCCTCTTCCGCTCATTTTAGCTACTTTAAATCCTAAACTAGCAAGTATTGGAGCTAATGCAATAGTTGTTTTATCTCCTACACCACCAGTTGAGTGTTTATCTACTGTAATACCATCAATACCACTTAAATCAATAATATCTCCACTTTCAATCATTGCTTTTGTTAAATAATATACTTCATCGTCAGTCATTCCATTTAAAGTAATAGCCATAAGTAATGAACTCATTTGATAATCAGCTATATTACCATCAACATAATTTTTAATTACGAAATTAATTTCCTCTTCTGTTAAATTTTCCTTGTTTTTTTTCTTTATTATTATATCTATAATATTCATATTATCTACCTCTATTTTATTGTAACATATTTTATTAAATTTAATAAGTATTTTTGATTATTTATTAAGTTTATGTTATACTCTTATTGGTGAATTTTATGCAGATAAAACAATTAACTAATGAAGAGTTTAATATCTTTAAAAATAGCTTTAAGGATTCTTCAATTTATCAAACTGTTGAATATGGATTTGTTATGAATCATCAAGGATTTGACTCTGTCATATTAGGATTAGTTGATAATGAGGAACATATTATTGGAGCAAGTTTAATATTAATTAAAAAAAGTAAAAATACAAAATATGCTTATGCCCCAAGAGGTTTTTTAATAGATTATACTAACTATAATTTATTAGAAATATTTACTAATTTATTAAAAAAATATTTATCTAAATTAGGTATTGTTGCATTAAGAATTAATCCATTAATAGTAAAATCAATATATGATAAAAAACACAATATATTATCTAATAATGATTATTATAATACTATTTATAATAACCTTATAAATTTAGGTTATAAACATTTAGGCTATAATTCTTATTTTGAAGGTTTAAAGCCAAGATTTGAAGCTATTATAGATATTGATAAGCCATACTATTTATTATTTAATGATTTAAATAAGGAATTTAGGACAAAAATAAGAAGTGCTTCTAAAAATGGAATTAAAATATATAATGGCGATAATTTAGAATATTTATATTTGCAAACAAAAAAGAAATATCCAAGAGATTTAGATTATTTTAAAGATTGTTACAAGTATTTTTCTAAAAATAATAACATTGATTTTTATTATACTAAATTGGATACTAAAGAATATCTTAAAATTAAAAATAAACAATTAATTGAGCAAGAAAAAATTGTTAACTATTATAATGAAATTGTTACTAAAAATTTGAAAAATATTAATTTAAAAATAACTGCAGATAAACGATATAATGAGTTAAAACTTCAATTAATTGAAGCAACTAATTTACTTAAAAATAATCCTGATGGCATTATTACATCATCCGCACTCGTTGTTAAAAATAAAGATGAAGTATATTTACTTATGGATGGTTATGATAATAAGTTTAAATCACTAAATTCTAAACATTTATTATTATGGAAATTAATTGAAAATTATTCCATCCAAAATTATAAAAAATTTAATTTAGGTGGTATAACTAATCCATTTGAAAAAAATAATAAATATGAAGGATTAAATACTTTTAAATTAGGTTTTAATTCAAAAGTTTATGAATATATTGGCGATTTGGAGCTAATATGTAATAATACGAAATATTTTTTAATTAAAAATTCATTTTTAAAAAAAGCATTAAAAAAGTAAGTCATATGGCTTACTTTTGACATTTTGGACAATAATATGTTCCCCTACCATTTACTTTTATCTTAACAATTTTTGAACCACATATAGAGCATCTCTCTCCATCTTTATTATGAACTAAAAGATTGTCTTGAAATCTACCATGAACTCCTTCACTAGATTCATATGTTCTTATAGTTGTACCACCATCTATAATTGCCTTATTCAATATTTCTTGCGTATTATTTATAATATTTTTTAATTCTATATCACTTAATTCACAACATTTTTTTAAAGGATTTATATTACTTAAAAATAAAATTTCATCAGCATATATATTTCCTATTCCAGTTATTATACTTTGATCTAATAGAATTGTCTTAATAGGCAATTTTTTATTACTATATTTTTGTTTTAAATAATTTGTATTTAAGTTTTCATCCCAAGGTTCTAATCCTAATTCATTTAATGGTTTATTGTTAAATGCATCATCTTTTTTATATAAATACATTTTACCAAATTTTCTAGTATCTTTATATCTTAAACATGTATTATCGTAAAATATGAAATTTACATGTTCATGTTTTTCTATTTTATCATCAGTATTTTTTAAATTATATTTGCCTTCCATACGTAGATGGCTTAATAAATAATAGTCATTCAATTCAAAGATTAACCATTTTCCTTTTCTTTTTATATCAATTATTGTTTGATTAATAATTTGTTTTTTAAAATCTTCTACTGATGGCTCTACTATTATATTAGGATAAAATACTTCTATTTCTTTTATTTTTTTATTTATTACTTTTTTTATTAATGTTCTTCTTACTGTTTCTACTTCAGGTAACTCTGGCATATTAACCTCCTATAATTAAATGAATTATATAACTAGCACAATTTATTCCAGCTACTGCTGGTACAAAAGAATTTGAAGAAATATGTTTTTTGGTATTGGTAATAGGTTGTTCTGTGCTTGATACTACCATTATTTTTTCTTTTATTTTTTCTTCATTTACCATTTTTCTTATTTTTTTAGCAATTGGATCATATGAAGTATTTCTAATATCTTGTACTTTTACTTTTGAAATATCTAATTTTCTTCCCATTCCCATACAACTAATCATTGGTATATTCTTTTTAATACATTCTTTTATTATTAATTTTTTTGTAGGTATGGTATCACATGCATCAATTAAATAGTCAATTTTTTGTTCAAATAAAATATTTATATTATCTTCATTTATAAATTTATCTATTTTTTTTATTTTTGCTTTAGGATTTATATCCAAAATTCTTTTTTCAAATGCATCTACCTTTTTCATTCCTATTGTTGAATGTAGGGAAATCAATTGTCTATTTAAATTACTTGATTCTATTATATCAGCATCAACAATTATTAAATTTTCTATTCCACTTCTAACAATACTTTCTAAAGCATATCCACCTACTCCACCTAATCCTATTATCAAAATTGTACTAGTTCTCAATTTTTCTATATTTTCTTTTCCTATTTGTGATTCTAATCTTTCTAAATTCATAATAACTCCTTAAAGAAAAAAATAATACTATGTATTATTTTTGTAACATATTTAATAAATTAATTTTAAAAATATCTTTTTCTGAATGTTGTTTTGAAACCATTACTCCCTTATATGTTTCTAATTCTGATTGATGACCTTCAGTTAATATTTCAACTGGTTCTATAGAGTCAAGCATTATCATTTTTTCATTTTCATAAACTATATATCTAAGTCTTATATCACCATGTACTTTAGCAAACATAATATCAGTTGGCAATTTTAATTCATAAGTTACTGTATTAGCTTCACTATTACTAGAAATTTGTTCACCTAAAAATGTTCCTTCTTTCATCTTTGGATAAAATTCAAAGCAAAGTTTTTTATATGCTAGCATATTGTATTTTTTTAGTGATCTTTCTAATTTATGAAATTCATTTTCATTAACATACTCAAACAAATATATATCTTTCATGTAATGCTCCTTTCTATGGTCATTAAACTAAATTAATTATATCTCATTTATATAATAAAGTCAAACAGTCATAAAAATAATGTAGAAATTCTACATTATTTTGACATATGATTAGTTTCAATTTCATCATATATAGTTATAGCTTCTTGATAACTATTCATTGCTTCTTGTAATAAAGATTTTAATTCTTTATATGATTCTACTTTTTCATCTCTTGTTAATACTTTAACTTCAATTTCACGATTTGAATATTGTGGTTCAATAGAGTTAGTTACTGTTTCTTCACTAATTGCTTCACCACTTCCTACTGGCACAAATATTGTAGTTTCTTCTGATGGAGCATTTTTACCATCATCTTTGAAATCTTCTTTTTCTTCTTTTTCTTCTTTATCAACAACTGTTGGTGTTGTTGGTTGAAATTTTGTACCATCATTGTTATTTTTATTTGCTTCTTCGATAGCTTTTTTAGCTTCATTCCATCCTGTAGTATATGAAGATTTATATAATTCTGGAACACTATTTACATTGTTTATACCATTAGCAGCATCTATTGCACCTTGTTTAGCCCATTTTGCGGCTTCTTCTTTATCAACAACATTTCCAGTATTATCTTTGAATTCTGTTTTTTCAGTATTCTTTCTAACATTTTCTTCATATTTTTCTTTAGCATTTGGATCAGTTGGATTTACACCATTTTGAATCATATCTTCTTTAGATATTGTTCCACCTTCACCATTTGATATACCGCTATCGTCTTTACTAACTTGTGGTTTTACACTTTTTATTGCTTTTTCTTGTTTTTCTGTATAACTTTCTAGTTCTACATAGTTTTCTAAATTTACATTTTTTGAAACTTCAACTCTTAAAGTTTTATAGTTTGCTTCATCTAAATAATATAATTGACCCATAGATATTAAATTTTCGATATTTTCTTTTCTTTCATTTAAACTATCTAATACTCTTATATTATTAATACTTTCTAATGATTTTTTTGTTTCATCTTCTATATTTAGTGTTGATGCTTCACCTTTACTCATTCCACAATTACTTACAACTGTCATTAATTTTGCTTCTAATTCATCATCTGGGTAATAACCTAATTTATAATTAGAACTTTTTGTTAATTCGCACCAAGCCCCAAATTCAGCATTTATAAAAGTTGCTAAAGCAGAATTACTATATTTTAATTCGTTTGTTGAATCATTTATTAAACTATAAACAAAATCATAGAATTCTTTAGAAATTTCTTTTCTTTCATCTTTTTTAGTTGCTGCATTTAATCTTGCTAAAATATCAGCGCCATCATTTAATAATTTAACATCATTTTCATTCATATAAAGATTTGAAAAATCAACTTTATTATCTAGTGTTGCCACTAACATTTGATCTTTTAGTAAATTGTTCATTTCTTTAAAATTATATATTAAATCATCATTGTCTAATACAGCCCCAGGTTGTTCTTTCATAAAGTTAGCATATTCTAAAGTAGTTATATTATCAATATTTGCTACTAAATAGTATTGTAACCATTCACCTGAGATTAAATCTTTTTGAGATTCTTCACTTAAGTTTTTATCTACTAATTTAACTCCATTTTTTAATAAATTATTTATTGTTTCAGTAGTATTTTCTTTAGCATTAGTTGAGAATTGCATTAAAATTTGTTCTGCAGCTATTTTATTTTCATCTATTTCTTCAACTGTATTATTTTCTTCTACTGTTTCAATTGTTTGTTGTGGTTCAGTTTCGATAACTTCTTCTGTTATATCTTTTTTACCACAAGATATTGAAGTAGTTGCTAAAACAACAGCTAATGTAGAAATAATTCCTACTGCTTTTCCTTTTTCATATTTTTTATTTAATTTAGCATTTTTTGGTATTTCATTATATAAATTAACATCTACATCTTCTCCAAATTTTTCTACTGCTAATTTAGATAATTTTTCTTCTTCTTTTAAATTTTTATTTTCTAAATTTTCATAAATTTTAGCAATTCTTTCATCTATTTCTGATTTATAAGAATCCTCATTACCTATTATCATTGCATATAATTTATTTCTTAAATCTTCTATATCTTTCTCATCAACCTTTAGAAAGCTCATATTTGAGCTTTCATATGGTCTAAGAGTTTTATCAATAGCTTTTTGTATATAAGTTTTAGCCATAGTATTTCACCCTTTCTAAACTTTTAATTATTTAGTAATTTCTTTTAATTTACCTGTATAAGAATATCCTTCTGATAATAATTTTGTATCATTTTTAACACTCCATTTAGTATCAGTAGTTCCTTCTATCCAAGTTCTTGTCATATAACTATAATATTTTGTAGTTACAGTTTGATATACTGGTTCTTTTGTTTGTGTAGTTTTATATCCTGTAATAATTTGAATTGTTGTAGTAACTGGAACTGTTTCTTTAGCAGTTTGAGTACATTGATATTTTGTTACAGGAGTAGCTGTTCTTTCATATACTTTATATGCTTTTGTAGTACCTGATGAACAATTATTACCACAAACATCTGGATCAGAAGATACATACACATATTTTGTAGTATTTGTATCTTTTGGTGTATATGTTAAATATACTGTTTTAACATATTTATATTCACCATATGAATATTCACCTGTTTTAACATATTCATATTTTTTACAAACTGTTTTTTCTTCAGTACCAATTTGAATTTCTTTTGTACCATAAATTGGTTGAGATTTATCAGTTTTTGTTGTTACATTATAACCAATTAATTTCTTTTCTGTTATAGTTTTAGTTTTAACTGATGTATTAGCATCTGCTTTTACTTCTTTTGTTTGCCATTCTGACCAATTACTATATTTATAATATCCTTCAGTTTTTTTGATATATTCATATAAATATTCTTTTACTATTTCTTTATTACATGAATCTTTATATTCTTTTTCACTTACTACATTACCGTCTTTATCATAATATTGGTTATCTACTACTTCACAGTAATGTTTTGTATTTGGTGTTGGCGTTGGTGTTGAAGTACAAGATTTATTAAAATCTGCTACACTTACTACATTACCATTTTTATCATAAAATATATTATTTACTACTTCACAGTAATGTTTTGTATTTGGTGTTGGTGTTGGTGTTGAAGTACAAGATTTATTAAAATCTGCTGCACTTACCACATTACCATTTTTATCATAAAATATATTATTTACTACTTCACAGTAATGTTTTTGTACTGGTTTAACTGGATAAATTGTTGGTTTTTTAACATCTGCTTTATTTTTTTCACAGATAGTTGTTGAACAATAATCATAGCATCCCATATAAACTAATAAATAATTTTCTTGTTCTCCACATTTTAAGTTGACTTTCATAACATATTCAGTTTCATGTTTTGTAACTTCTACGTATGAATCATCTAAACTACAAGTATCACCATTTTTATCAACGAATGGTAATATAATTTTTAAATCTAACATTTTTCCTAATGTTAATCTAGTTTTGTCACCTACATTTTTAGGTAATCTTTCTGTTGTGAAATAATCTTTAGCAGAGTCTTTCATCATAAGTACATTTGTATTAAAGATACTATCATATAATACTCCTGTATTGCATGTGTCACCACTACATGTTGTTGTAACATTTTTTAAATCACTTTTTAATGGAAATAACCATATTAAAATGAATATAAATAATGCTATAAATAAGAATTGAATAATTACATTCTTAACTGAAAAATTTGTGTTATCGTTATACATAAATAACCCCCCTTTGAATTTACGCACGATATAATAACATAGTTTTTTTCGTTTGTCAAATTTTTTTCAATTTCCAATTTTTTCTAGATGCAATATTTCTTTGTTGTTACTAAATAATACCACAAAATAAGGATTTTGTCAAATTTTAAGACGAACAACTGTACATCCTCTATTGTTGTAATATATCTTATATTCTAAAACATTTTTATTTTGTTTTAATACTCTATGTGCAGACTTCATTACTGTTCCTGTTCCTATGCCATGAATTATTACTATAATTTCATTTTTCATTTTAATATTATCATTTATAAAATCATTTACTGCTAGTGCGGCTATATCACTAGTATATCCATGTAAGTCCAATTTAGGAAACCTATCAATAAATAATATATTATCTATCTTTTCCATACATTACTCCTTTTTAAATTTAAATAAAAAGAATATTAACTATTCTTCTATTTTACAAATAAATTAATAACAGTCGATATATCTATTTTTAACAAAACAATTATTATAGCTGATAAAGCTAAAAATGGTCCAAAAGGAATACTATTTTCTGGTATTTCTTCATCTTCAATATATTTTTTATTTTTATATTTAAAACTAAAATATATTGCTACAGGTAAGGCTATAAATGAGGCAATAAATATTGAAATAATACTCATTTTCCAGCCAAATACTAATCCAAAAGTAAATAGTAATTTTATATCTCCTCCACCCATAGATTCTTTTTTAAACATAAAATCGCCCATTTTTTTCAAAATAAACATTAGTGAGAACGATATTATTCCATTTATTAATGAAGTAGCAAGTAAAGATATACCCCCCTTAACAAATAATAATATAGAAATTATAATCGAACTTGATATTAATACCTCATCTGGTATAATCATCATTTGATAGTCACTAATAATTATTATTAATAACATTGAAATAAATGATATTGTTATAAGAAAATCTATACTTGAACCATATATGTAATATGATAAGGCAAATAAGATTCCTGTAGATAATTCGAATATTGGATAAAATAAAGATATTTTAGATCCACAATGTTTACATTTACCTTTTTGAAATAAATAAGAAAAAAAAGGAACTAATTCACTAGCTCCTAATTTGTGATTACAAGTCGTGCAGTGAGATGAAGGATATATTAATGATTGCTTTTTTGGTACCCTATAACCAACTACATTGTAGAAAGATCCTAAGGTTATACCAAAAATAAATGATACAATTAAATAATAATATTCCATACTTCTCACCTTCTAACCATAATTTTGAATTGAACTATACATATTAAACATTGGAACAATTACAGCTAAGATAATTGTACCAACTACTGCTGTTAAGAATACTGTTAATATTGGTTCAATAAATGATTTAATTCTAGTTACTGATTCTTTATGTAAATCTTGATAATATTCAGATACTTTTCCCATCATTTCTGCTAACTCACCAGTTTTTTCTCCAGTTACTAACATTTCATAAGCTGGTACAGGAAATGCCCAATGGCCTTCAAATGCTTTAGATATTTTTTCACCCTTAGCTAAATTTGTTATAGTATCTAGGATTAACATTTTATATATTTCATTGTTTGTAATTTTATTTAATACTTCCATACTATCAGTAATAAATACATTATGCGCTAATAATGAAGAGAAAGTTTTAGTAAACATTGTAACTTCATTATATATAATAGTTTGACCTATTACAGGAATATGCATTGCTACCCATTGACATATAGTTCTAAATATTTTGACGTTTTTATATAAGTATATAAATATTAAAATAAATATTACTATGCCAATTAAAATCCAAATTATATAATTTTGTATAAATTCACTTACTGCTATTACAGCTAATGTAAATGATGGTATCTGTGATGCATCCATAGTTTCATATATTTCAACAAATTGTGGAATAACAAACATCATTATAAAAGTAATTACTGCTGTAGCAAATACAAATACAATTGATGGATATGTTAATGCTGTTATCATTTGTTTTCTAGTACGCTCTGTTTCTGTATAATAATTAGCCATGTCATCTAAAACTTCTGGAAGTTCTCCAGTCATTTCAGCAGTTTTAACCATATTAATTAATAATCTTGGAAATGCTACATTTTGTTTTAATAAAGCTTCACTAAAATTTTCACCTGTTGTTAAATCATATACGACACTTTCAAATATTTTTTTATAGCTTTTCTTTTTGAATTGTCTAGAAAGAATTTTTAATGCTTCAACAAGTGGTATACCTGCTTTTATATATGTTGATAATTGTGTTAAAAAGAAAATCAAATCTTTTGTTTTTATTTTTGTGTAATTAGTACTTCTACTTCCATGTAGAAATTGAATCCACTTATTAGTTCTTATACTATATACTTCAAATCCTTCACTCAATAAATAAGAATGTACTTCAACTTTTGAAAAAGCTTCAAAGTATCCTTTAACTACTTGTCCTTCTTTATTTTTAGCAACATATTCATATAGTAATTTTACATCACTTTTTTGAGCATCTTCTCCATCAAAATTTATTAGAAGAGCTTCTTTTTCCATCATCTTTTTATTTCGACTATGTTTTACAAAGTCATTATTATTAAACTTGTTTTTAATAGCTGTTGGAATGTTTAATATTCCTTCCCACATTTTCTTTAGTTTTTGTTTAAATCCTGATGTTGAAATATCCACATTCTTATCAATATAGCTATCATTTTCTTTTTTCTTTTTTTCTGCTTGCTTTTCAGCTTTTCGTATTCTTGCTTCTTCTTTTTTCTTATATTTTTCTTCATCTAAAGCAAGTTTTTGCATTTTTTCTTGATCTCTAACTATTTTTCTTTGAACTTTTAATTTTTGTTTTTCTAATTTTTTTAACAATTTTTCAGTTATTATTGGTTGTTCATTATATTGTTCAAATAGTTCTTCAGTTTGTTCTACAGAATCGTCTTTATTTTCTATAACAGGTTCTGTTTTAATTTCTGGTATAGTTTCTTCCATCTTATCGTCAGAAGTTATTTCTAATGTATTTTCTTCTTTTTTATTTTCTAATTTTATTTTTGGTTTTTTATTTATTTGTATATACCATATTGGTGTACAGATAAATACACTTATGCCTTTTATAAAATATCTAAATAATTGATATACAAAATAGCATACCCAAACAAATCCTTTAATACTATATTCAAATAGTACTAAAATTTTATTTATAGCATACAATGTTCCTATAGTGAAATATCTTATTATATAATATGGTATTTTCAATATTGCGAATACTATTTTGTACACAAAAATAAATGGAAGTAAATATATCGGTTTTCGCATATCAAGCACCGCCATTCTCTTTATTCTTATACACTAAATAGATTATATCATAATTTTGTATTTTGTAAAACATTTTTTGTAAAGTTCATATAATATTTTAGAAAGGAGTATATTATGAATTATTATAATCCCTATTTCATGCCTTATACTAGTGCTCCAGCAAGTACTGGCTTATTTTCTAGACTATTAGGTGGTAATAAATTAACATTATCTTCTATTTTATCCGGAACAGGTAAAGTTGTTAATTTTGCTAATCAAGCTATACCACTTGTTAAACAAATAAACCCAGTAATTAAAAATGCTAAAACTATGTTTAAAGTTATGAATGAGTTTAAAAAGGTGGAAACACCTAATGTGAATCAAAATGATATAGAAACAAAAAAAGAAGCAGTCATTTCTACTTCCAATACTGAGGGCCCAACTTTTTTCCTATAAGTTCTATTATCCAATCTATATGTTTCGAATAAGCTAGTCTTTTTTGAGGATATTTATTGGGTATTTTTTTTAGTATGTCTCTATTTTCATAGAATAATGATTCATAATATCTAAATACCTCATAACTCTTATCTTTTATTAATAATGGTCCTAAATATAGTTCTCTTGCTGTATAATTTTTGCAGCCTTTTATAAATTTTATAACTACATAAAATTTATAGTTTTCTAATGCTACTTTTTCTTCTACTATTCTAAATTTTTTTACCATCATTCTTCTTCTCAATAATTTTAATTCAGTTTGTGTTGATATAATAATTGATTTTGCTTCATATATTCTTTCATCTTCTAATATTTTTAAGATTGTTTCAGTTCCCATACCAGATAATACGATTATTTTATTTTTTATATCCGGAATGTCTTTTAGTCCATCACATACTTTTAATTTTACTTCATTTGTTAGTCCATATCGATATAAATTTTTTCTTGCTTGTTTTATAGCTCCTTCACTAATATCGGTTGCTATACATTTATTATCATTATACAATGTTAAATATATATCTAATAATGCATGATCACACCCAACATCTATCACTTCACTTCCTTTATCTACTAGTGAAGCAATAGTTTTTAATCTTTCATCTAACATTATTCACCCATGTAATCTTTTAATTTTCTAGAACGACTTGGGTGTCTTAATTTTCTTAAAGCTTTAGCTTCAATTTGTCTAATTCTTTCACGAGTTACACCAAATAATTGCCCAACTTCTTCTAATGTTCTTGATTTTCCATCTTCTAAGCCAAAACGTAAACGGATTACTTTTTCTTCTCTTTCAGTTAGTGTTAATAATACTTTAGATATTTCATCTTTTAGCATTTCATTTGTTGCATATTCTTCTGGTGATACATTTCTTTCATCTTTTATAAAATCTCCTAAATGAGAATCTTCTTCTTCTCCAATAGGTGTTTCTAAGCTAACTGGTTCTTGACTAATTTTGTATATTTCTCTTATTCTATCTACTGATGTATGCATTTTTTCTGCTAATTCTTCTTCTGTTGGTTCACGATTTAATTCTAGTGTTAATTGTCTTTGGATACGAGCTAATTTGTTAATAGTTTCTACCATATGAACAGGAACACGTATTGTTCTTGCTTGATCGGCTATTGCTCTAGTTATAGCTTGTCTAATCCACCATGTAGCATATGTAGAAAATTTAAAACCTTTTCCAACATCAAATTTATCTACTGCTTTCATTAAACCAATATTACCTTCTTGAATTAAATCTAGGAATAACATTCCTCTTCCAACATATCTTTTAGCTATACTTACAACTAATCTTAAATTGGCTTCTGCTAGTATCTTTTTAGCTTCTTCATCACCATTTAAAATTCTATCAGATAATTCTAATTCTTCTTCCATAGAAAGTAATTTTATTTGACCTATTTCTTTTAGGTACATTCTAACAGGATCATTAATGGTTAAATCTTTTGTTAAAACTTCATCATCTAGTAATAATGGTGAACCACCATCTTCTTCACTAGTTCCTGCTTCATCTTCTGATACTACTGCTATACTATTTTCATTAAAAGTATTGTATAAATCATCTAATGAATCTGCATCTAATTCTAATCCTTTTAAAGCATTTGCTAGTTCTTCATAAGTGATAAAACCTTTTTCTTTACCATTTTTTACTAATTCTTGTTTTCTTTCTTCAAAACTTTTAATTTCATTTACCATAATATCCCTCTTTCTTTATTTCTTGTTCTTCTCTTGTTAAATCTAGTATTTTTATTGCAATTTCATTTCTTTCATTTTTATCAATAACAGTATGCATTAATTCCTGTAATCTTTTTTTCTCTATTTTTATATTATTTAATTTTATTGTATATATATACCCAAGTATTTCTTCTTTTGTATATTCTTCTTTTAAGTTTAATAATAACAGTTCATTTATAGTATTTGTTTCTTCTTCATCATTTATAAATTCAGATAAAAGATCAGCAACTTTAATATCACTTGTTTTAGATATTGCTATTACTTCTAAAGCTAATTTTCTATATCTACTTGTTTGTAAAAATACTTTATTATTATTGAATATAGTTACTACTTCTTTGCTATTAATTAAATAATACATTAGTGACTGTTCTGCTTTTAATGCAGCTGTAGTTTGTTTATTTTGAATTACTACTTCTTTTGGTGTCTCTTTTGTTTGTTCGTTCATATTTTCTAATTTTTCTCTTAAAATGTCAAGACCTAAATTACTTTCAGTTGAAAGTTTTTGTAAAGTTAATTCTTTTAAAATAACATCATCAGTTTTATTTACTTCATTTAACACATTATTTATATATTTTGAATATTCAACTTGATCTGTTAAATTTAAATCTTTTTTTAAATATTTTAGCTTAAAATCCATAATACTTATTGGATTATTTATTTTATCTAAAAATGAATTCCCATATTTTTTTATATATTCATCAGGATCTAAATTTTCTTCCAATCTAACCACTTTGGGTATTACATTTAATTTTCCTAATTCTTCACTACATGAAAATGTTGCTTTTGCACCAGCACCATCACCATCAAAACATAATATTACTTCTTTTGCCATTCTTTTTATTAAATTAGCTTGATTTTCTGTTACAGCCGTACCCATAGTTGCTACCACATTTTTTATTCCTACTTTATATGCTGCAATAACATCCATAAATCCTTCCATTACTATAATTTTTCCGGTTTTTCTTGCTTCTTCTTTCGCCCTATGATAATTATATAAAAGTTCTCCTTTTTTGAATATTGGTGTTTCTTTTGTATTAACATATTTTGCAGTATCTAATGAATCATATATTCTTCCACTATATCCAACTATATTTCCATTTAAATCATATAATGGAAACATAATTCTATTATAGTAAATATCATGTAATCCTTTTTCATTATCTCCTACTAACCCACTATTTATTAAATCTTTTTCTTTGTATCCTTTTTTTAATAACATATTTGTTATTAATTTAGAATCTTTAATTGCTAATCCAATTCCAAATTCTTTTATTATTTCATTTGTTATTTCCCTATTTTTTAGATATTCTTTTGCTTTTATTCCTAATTCTGAATTTAGGTTATTTTGATATATTTTTTGACTTGTTTCATATATATCATATAATTCTTTATTTTTGTTTGTTTTTTGTTTTACATTTCCTAATGATATAGTTATTCCTGCTTTATCTGCTAATTTTTTTAAAGCTTCTACAAAATTAATATTTTCATAATTCATTAAGAATGTTATTACATTACCACTTGCTCCACAGGAAAAGCATCTATATATTTGTTTTTCTCTTGAAACACTCATACTTGGTGAATGATCAGCATGAAAAGGACAAACACCAAAGAAATTTTTTCCTTTGGCTGTTAATGGTATGTATTCGGAAATAACATCGACAATATCAACACTATTTCTAATTTCTTTGATTTCTGATTCTTTCAAATAATTATCCATGTCATTTCCTCCTTTAGTATATTTTTTTATTTATTAAACATAATATTAGTGGTGAGATTTATGAATTTAAAGAAAGTTAAAATTATAAATGTTTTTGCAGTATTTTTGCTATCTTTTTTAGCACATAATATATATAAATGGTTTCCTAATACGATTACTTCAATATTTTTTCCAGTTAATGAAAGTATTTTTGAACATATGAAAATTATTTCTACTTGCTTTTTATCTTATGGAATTTTTGAATTTTTTATAATTAAACATTTTAATATTAAATTTAATAATTATTTATTTTCTTGTTTTTTATCTGTTTTATTAGGTATAATTATTTACCTAATTATATTTGTACCAATTCATTTATTTATAAGTCGTTCTATGTTTATACCAATTATTTTATTATTTATAGTCTACATTTTCATGAACATAATAAGTTACTATATTTTAACAATTAATGAAATACCTCATATAGAAAATATTTCAATAATTTTAGTAATTGCTTTATATATTTTATTTGGATATCTTACTTATAAGCCTCCACATATTTTCTTATTTTTTGATACTGTTTTAGAAAAATATGGTATTAATGAATATTTAGTTTAAAATTCCTTTTATTCTCCTTACACCTGAAGAAGATGCTTCTTCTTTTTTTATAGTGAAATGTCCTAATTCTTTAGTGTTTTTTACATGAGGTCCCCCACATAATTCTTTAGATACAGTACCATATTTATCATTACCTATTGAGTATACTGTTACAATATCAGGATATTTTTCTATAAACATACATTCTGCTCCTGATTTAATTGCTTCTTCTTTACTCATTTCTTCAACAGTTACATCTAGTCCTGCTTCTATCCATTCATTAACTAATTTTTCAGTATTCATTTTTTCTTCTTCTGTTAATTTATGATCGCAATTGAAGTCAAATCTTAATCTTTCACTAGTAATATTTGAACCTTTTTGGTGAACATCTTTACTAACTGTTATTTTAAGTGCTGCATTTAAAAGATGTGTAGCTGTATGATATTTTGTTTCAATTTCACCATTACCACCTAATCCACCTTTGAATTGTCCAGCAGATGCTGTTCTACTTTTTTCTTGGTGTTCCTTAAATTTAGCAATAAATCCTTCTTCATCTACTTTGATATTAAGTTCATTTGCTAATTCTTTTGTTAATTCTATTGGAAATCCATATGTATCAAATAAATGAAATGCTGTAATTCCATCTATATCAGAATTATTTTTTGTTACTTTTTCAAATTCTCTTAATCCTTTTTCTAAAGTTCTATTAAATTTCAATTTTTCATTTTTTAAAACTTCTAATACAACTTCACGATTATCTTTTAATTCTTTATAATATACTTCATACATATTTAAAATTACTTCTGCAATTCTTTGTTCCCAATCAGAATTAATATCGATATTTAAGTTTTTAGCATGTCTTATAGCACGTCTAATTAATCTTCTTAAAATATAACCTTGTCCAACATTGCTAGGCTTAATTCCTGCCGGATCAGCACTTATAAATACAGAAGTTCTCAAATGATCTGCTATAATACGCATACTTTTTTCATTTCCCTCATATGTTTTTCCTGATACTTCTTCAATTATTTTTATAACAGGAATCCATATTGATGATGCATAATTATCAGTTTTGCCTTCTAATATAGCAGTCACTCTTTCAACTCCCATTCCTGTATCTACATTTTTTTTAGGAAGTTCAACAATTTTACCATCTTCATTATGATTGTATTGCATAAATACGTCATTCCATATTTCAACCCATCTGCTATCTTCTGGATCAAATGTTTCTGGTATTGGATCATTACTACGCCAATAAAACATTTCAGAATCAGGTCCACATAGTCCTGGCATTTCTAAGTTAGGCCACCAATTATCTTCTTTAGTAGCGAAAATTCTTTTTTCAGGAATTCCTAATTTTAGCCAAATATTTTTTGTGTATGTATCCATTGGAGCAATTTCATTTCCAGCAAATATTGTTACAGCTAATCTTTCTACTGGTATATTTAATACTTTTGTTAAAAATTCAAAACTCCATGATATAGCTTCATCTTTAAAATAATCTCCTAATGACCAATTACCTAACATTTCAAAAAATGTATGGTGATATGTATCTCCTACTTCATCCAAATCATTTGTTCTAATACACTTTTGGTAGTCACATAATCTTGTACCATATGGATGTGGTTGTCCCATTAAGTAAGGTATTAATGGTTGCATTCCTGCTGTATTAAACAAAACTGTATTATCATTTTCTGGTACTACTGGTGCACTTGGTATTTGTTTATGCCCTTTACTTACAAAAAAATTTATGTATAAGTCTTTTAAATTCATTATTTCACCTCATCTAATATATTATTAATTTTAATTCTTAATTCTTCTAATGTTCCATTATTGATTATTTTGTAATCATATTTATCATAATTATTTAATGCTGTTTCAGTTATGTGTTGTTGTTGCTTTTCTGTCAAATCAGAATAATTTCTTTCTATCTTAATTCTAATTACTTTTTCATATTTATTATATGGTACTTCAATTTCTTCTTTTAATCTAGCATCTGCTATTATAATTACATCATAAAAATATGAATAGACTTCTATATCTTGTAACATTCTATTTATGAAAAAATTATTATCTATTTTATTTCTTATTATTTCAGTACCTAATTGTTGTAAAAATTCTCTTGGCTTTGTTTCCTCTGATCCATCCCAATTTAATATTTTTTGTGCATAATTTTTAATTGATTCAGCATAAATTAAATCGATAACTTTCATATTTTTATTATTATAATATTCTTTAATATAGTCAGTAATAGTATTTTTACCACTTCTTGCTTTTCCATATATCACAAATATTATAGGTTTCTTTTTTTTCATTTTTTCACCTTCATAAACAAAGTACCACTATGTGATACTTATTTTTGATAATTTAGTAGTTCATATTTTTCTATAAAGTATATTATTATTATTTTTATTGCAGCTATTATTGGTGTTGATAATACCATTCCAACAATTCCAAAGAAATGTCCAAATATTAATAATCCTACCATTATTGTTACTGGATGTAATTTTGTAGTTTTGCTCATTATTACTGGTTGTAATAAATTTCCTTCTAAAAATTGAACTACAAATATTACCAATAAAGTTAATAGTCCGGTTAATGGTCCTTGAGAGAAACCAACTATCACAGCTGGAATCCCACCAATATAAGGACCTGCATATGGTATCACGTTTGTTATACCACAGAATAAACCAAATAATAATGCACCTTTAAGTCCTACTAACATAAATCCAATTGAAGTTACAACAAATACTAAACTACAGTCATAAAAAGCACCTTTTATAAATCTTCTAAATGATGTATTTACTTCATTTAATAAGTCTCTTGCATCATTTTGCATTCTTCTTGGTAACCATGTAATCATTAATTCATTTGCATTATCAAATCCAACTAAAAGGTAAAAACCTATAATCAAACCAATTAAAAATGTTCCAATACCTGAAAAGAATGATTTTACTGTATTTATTAATAGTTCTGGTAATGATGAAGTTAAACCTATTCCAATTTTTTCAACTTTTTTATATACTTCATCTTTCATTGACATTGCATCTAAACCTTCAATGTTATTTAATTTATCAAATATATCATTTATCCAATTTTTAATGCTATCAAATATTGATGGTAAAGATTTAGCAAAATCATTTATTTGTTCTATTAATATTGGAATTATTGAACCAATTATAATTGCTAAAATTGCTATAAATATTATATAAGCTATAGTTGCTCCTAAACTTCTTTTTATTCCCTTTTTCTTTAGTTTTTTTACAAAAGGATCAAATAGCCATGCTACAGCAATACCTATAAATAGTGGTGTTAATATTTTTAAAATAACTAATAATGTTGATTTTATGTTTAATTCTTTAAATAATTTCAATGCTACATAAATAGCTAAAATAATAAACAAACCATACATTATTTTAAGGATTTTTTTTGATAATCCAATTACATCATTTAAATTTTTTGTATCTACTTCTTTAGTTAATTTTTCTTTTTTGTTAAACATTAGAATCACCCTTGTTGTTATTATATCAAAAAAAAAGAAAAAATACCATTTATTTATATCTTTTTAGGTATTTATTTCCATATTTATTTACTATAATTTATATCTTCTGCTATTGTTGTTTTACTTCTATATTCATTTGGAATTATTATTTTTGTTCCTTCTTTTATATTATCAGGATTTTTTATATGATTAATACTTATTATTTCTTTTACTAATTCATTTAAATCTAAATATTCTTTTATATCATCTGGATATTGTTCATAGTAATTACTTGCTATAGTTGATAAACTATCACCATATTTTACTTCATAATTTGTATATATTTTATCATAACCTTGAAAAGTAGCTTTTTCCATAGCATTATTATATAGTTTAAGAGTACCTGTTGCTACTAATGCAGCAAATGCTGCAGATATTACTATTCTTTGTGGTGTCAATGTTTTTTTATTGTTTACTTTTGAACCTATTAATTTTTTTTGTTCTTGAACTGGTTTTTTATGAAATTCATAATTTTGTATATATGTTTCATATTGTTTTCTTTGCATTAATGGAAGATTTGAATTTTTTAACAATTCTTTATATTGTTTAACTACTTCGTCAGGATGGATATTTATAGTTTCTAATTTTTCCATATTATCACCTATTTATAACCTAACATTTTTATTTTATTTAGTCAATATACCTATGGCATAAGGATATTCTACTTTACTAATTTTGACATTTTTACTATTATGATTCAATTCCTCATTGCTTTCTAATTTTACCATTATATAATTTCCTGTATGTCCTATTAAATAGTTTTCTTTTTTTATTTCTGGAATAAATTCTAAGTTTTTTCCTATAAATTTTTCCATATATTCCTTTTCTAATTCATTAGATAATTCAATTATCTTTTTTACTCTTTCTTTTTTTATTTCTTCTTTTATTTGATTTTCCATCATGTCTGCTTTAGTACCTTTTCTTCTTGAATATGGAAATACATGAACTTTTGAAAATTTTATTTCTTTTATATTTTTGATTGTTTCATTAAAATCTTCTTCTGTTTCATCAGGAAATCCTACTATTAAATCAGTTGTAATTGATATATCTGGTCTTATATTTCTAATAGTATTTATTTTATCTTTAAAATATTTAATATCATATTTTCTATTCATTAATTTTAATATTTTATCACAACCACTTTGTAATGGAATATGCATATGATCTACTAGTATTTTATTATTTTTAAGTACTTCCAAGAATTTTTCATCTAATTCTGTTATTTCTATTGAAGATATTCTAAGTCTTTCTAATCCATTTATTTTTAATATATCAAGTAGTAAATCAGCAAATTTATAGTTTTCATTTTCTTCTCCATAATGTCCAGTATGAATACCTGTTAATACTATTTCTTTATGTCCTTTTTTTATTAATTCTATTATTTCTGTTAATACATCTTCTCTTTTTTTACTTCTTACATTTCCTCTTGTATATGGAATTATGCAATAACTACAAAAGTTATTACATCCATCTTGTATTTTAACAAAAGCTCTTGTCTTATTAAAATTGCCTAATTTCATTTCTTCAAAACAAGTATCCATTACATCTTTTATATCTATTATTTTTTCTTTATTTTGAACATATTTTCTTATATAATCAGCTATTAAGCTTTTTCCTACATTACCAATTAATATATCGGCATTATCATCTTCTTTTTTATTTTGTATCATACATCCTACAGCTACAACTATACTTCCTTCATTTTTTGCTCTATGAATTATTTTTTTGCTTTTATTGTCTGCTGTATTTGTTACTGTACATGTATTTACTATAATAACATCTGCATGTTCATTTTGATTTACTAATTTAAATCCTTCTTTTTGTAATTGTTCTTCTATAACATTACTTTCATATGTATTTACCTTACAACCTAATGTATATATTTTAAATGTCATAATAACCTCCTCTAAGAAAAAAAGCCTTATGGCTTATAAATTTTCTCTAAATTCCTTTAATGCTTGTAAGAAATCCTCATTCTTTTTTATTTCAGAACTTATTGGTTCCATATCTAAAGTTTGTTCTAAACTATCTATTTTTTTATTATCATTGAATTCTTCTAAATAATCTTCTAATTTATAATTATTAATTTGTTTATCAAAATTTTCTAAATATTCATTAATATCTTCTTCTTTTTTGAATGAACTAACTTTTGGATAATCTAAATGTTCTTCCATTTTACCATATACAGGTGAAATAAAATCAGTATTTTTAAATTTCTTATCATATGCTGTTTCTGTTAATTCATTAGCATTAGCTGCTTCTTTTATTTCATCAACTAAAATATCAATAGTTTTTTCTTCTTCAGGTTGATTCTTTTTTAAAGTTTTAACAAGTTCAGAATAACTAATTATCGCTTTTTCTTCCTGTTCTTTCTCAAAATTAGCAACTACATCTACTGGTTTAGCTTCCAAATCTTTTTGCATTTTTTCGAGTACATCTTCTAACTCTTTTGTTTTATCATCTACTACTTCTACTTCTTCTTTTGGTTCTTTTCTCTCTTGAACCATATTACTTATAATTGAATCTATTTCTTTATCTTCTTTTCGTTTAGATTTAATAATAGTAAAAATAACAGTTAAAAGTATAACTAATAAAATTATGCATGAAACTATTAAAACTACTTCACCATTTATATTTATATTTAACAATATATTTAACATATTATCACTCCATATATTCATAATTAATAATGCTCATTAGATATAATGGAACTGTTTCTACTCTCATTATTCTATTACCTAAAGATACTGGTATAAAACCATTATTTATTAATATTTCTTCTTCTTTAGGAGAAATACCACCTTCAGGACCTATCAACATATTAATTTTATCACAATTATAATTATTTTTAAATACCTTTTTTATAGTATTTTGTTTTTCTACAGTACTACATACCAAGTTTAAACCATTTAATTTTAAAGTATTAATTTTTTCAATTTTGTCTATTTTTGGAATAGTATTTCTATGAGATTGTTCACTTGCTTCCTTGACAATTCTATTCCATCTTTCTAGTTTTTTTAATTCTTTTTCATTTACTTTTACAATAGATCTTTCCATTATTACAGGTATTATTTCATTTACTCCAAGTTCAGTTGCTTTTTGTAAAATATAATCCATTTTTTGTTCTTTTAAAATAGGTATTAAAATTGTTACATAAGGCATTTTATCTTTAATTACATCTAATTCTTTAACTATTTTAATTTTTATATCATTTTCTATATTAGTAATTTCACAAAGATATGGTATTTCCTCATATACTACTTCTATATTATCATTATTTGTCATTCTCATAACTGTTTTAATATGATAATAATCGTCATTATTTAAAATAAAAGTATTATCTATTTTTTGTTTTGAAAAATATCTTTGCAATTTAATCACCAATTTAATTATATAATAATATTTGTTATTTTTAAAATAAAATCAATTAAAATTTAAAAAACTTGTCAATTATTTACAAGTTTTTTTAAAGCAATATAGCATTGAGAACAATATTGATCCTAAAAATGCACATATCATATCTGTCATAGTATCAGTAACACCTGTAGTCAATACTCTTTGTGCATCTCCTCCTAATAATCCATCAGCAGTAAATTCAAAAAATTCCCATAAAGCTGCTACTGCAAGTGTTGAAAAGATGATAAATATTGTATCAGTTAATTTTGTTCTATTTTCTAGTTTAGTATTGTTTAATAAAGTTAAAGCAAATGTACTAGTTAATACTCCTGAACAATAATGAATAATATTATCATAATTACCTATTAAATCATAAACTTTAAATGTTGATCCAATTAATTGTGCAAATATAATAAATAAAATATAAATCAATTCTGTAGTATCATCTATTTTTAATTTTAACAAATTGCGTGATATTCTAACTAAGAATAAAATTGGTATTATTGATAATAATACTAATATTTCTGATAAATTTAAATTATTAATATTTAATATTAAATAAAGAAAAGAAAAAACACTTGTTAAAATAATTATTGATAAATTTACTTTTTTCATATTAATCACCTTCTATATATTTTTCCACATCATCTATTGTTTTATTAAAATTATCAAAATTTACATCAAACCATTTAACATTCAATTTATTATTAAACCATGTATATTGTCTTTTAGCATAATTTCGACTTCTTTTTTTTATTAATTCTATTGCTTCTTCCCTTGATATAATAGAATCAAAGTAAGCAAATAATTCTTTATAACCAATAGGTGTCATTACTGCCTTACTTCTTATACCAGTATTATATATCTTTTTTGCTTCTTTTTCTAGTCCATTTTCTATCATTATATCAACTCTTTTGTTGATCCTATCATATAATTTTTCTCTATCGGTAGTTAGTCCTATTATAAAAGCATCATATAATAAATTATTAGTAGTTTCTTTTTCACTCATTGGTTTATTATTATTTTGATAATAATTAAGTGCTCTTATAATTCTTTTTCTATTATTTTTGTGTATATTCGTATTTGGATCAATACTTATTAATTGTTGATATAATTCATCATTATTAAATTCTTCATATGAACTATCATTTTTTTCTTGTTCAAATTTATAATCATATAGTACTGCATTTATATACAAACCCGTTCCACCTACTATTATAGGTGTTTTGTTTTTTAACAAAATTTCTTCTATTTTTTTTCTGCAATCTTTCTGATAATCATACACAGTATAATCTTCATCTATATTTTTGATATCTATTAAATGATGAATTACACCTTCTTTTTCTTCTTCTGTCACTTTAGCTGTAGCTATATTTAAATCTTTATATACTTGTGTACTATCAGCGTTTATTACTTCGCCATTATATATTTTTGCTAATTCTATACTTAATTTAGTTTTTCCTACACCTGTAGGTCCTACAATTACTATTATCATTTTACCTTACCTTCATAATTATATATTGAATTTTTAATAATATTTAATGTTTCATTAATCATCTCTTCATCTACATTAATTCCAACTTTATCTAAAATGTCTTCTATTGATAATTGTGAATATTTACCATTAATATTATCATTTAAATCAATCATATCTTCTATTTTAGAATATTCTAAAGCATAATATGCTAAAAAAGTACCAATAATATATTTATAATCTCTAGTTGCTAGATTTACCATTTTTCTAATACTATCCTTTTGGTTATTTAGTTTATTAATTTCATCAAATTTATTTAAGACTACAGCACATCTATTTTCAAATTTATCATCTTCTATTCTTATTATATTTTTTAAATCATTAATAGTATTTTCACTTATATTTCCTAGATTTTCATAAGCAAGTAATATTGTACTATACATATAAAATGAATAATTACAGTTTAATAAATTAATAATTCTTATATTTATATCTAATTCTTCTACTGGAACATTTTCTTCTTGTAAATATTTTGTAGCTATTTTTTCAAAATAAATTGCTATAAATTCTGTTAAAAATTCATATTGAAATGATTTATTACAACCTATTTTATTTTGTGTATAATGAGAAAATTCATGAATTAATAATACAACGTCATCATAATTAAATTTCCTATAAATATCAATAGTTTTATTATTTATAACACCATTATAGTAAACACTGCAACAACTATTTCCACTTTTTTCATAATCAAAATTTAATTTACCACTATTAATTAATTCATCATATTCATTTAAATAATTGGGATTAATTTTTTCTATTATTTTTCTTGCTAATAAATAAACATCATTAAATGATAGATTATTTTCATATGATTTAGATGATACTTTTTTTATGTTTTTTAAAGTAAAATCATATATCATATAACTTAATCTCCATATAGGAATTAAATTATTTACAAACAATTTATCTTTTTTATTAAGTTCTAAGAAAATATCATTTAGATAATTATTTAATCTTTTATACATTTCATCAGTCATACAAATTCACCTAATTAATTATATCAAAAAAAGACTAAAAAGTCTTTATTTAATAAACATAGAATCTCCAAATGAGAAAAATCTATATTTTTTATTAACTGCTTCTTTATATGCCTTCATTACATTTTCTTTTCCAGCAAAGGCACTTATCAACATAATTAAAGTTGATTTAGGTAAATGAAAGTTAGTTATTTGAGCATTTATTGCCTTAAATTCAAATCCAGGATATATAAATATATCTGTATTGCCACTACATTCTTTAAATTCACCATATTTGTGTATTATTGTTTCTAATGTTCTAGTTGATGTAGTTCCAACACTTATAATTCTTCTATTTTCTTTTTTAGCTTTATTTAATATATCAGCTGTTTCTTTAGTCATTTGATAAAATTCTGTATGCATTTTATGTTTTGTTACATCTTCTACATTTACAGGTCTAAATGTACCTAATCCTACATGTAGAGTAATTGGAGCAATTATGATACCTTTTTCTTTAATTTTATCTAATAATTCTTCTGTAAAATGTAATCCAGCCGTTGGTGCAGCAGCACTACCTAAGTTTTTAGCATATACTGTTTGATATCTATCTTTATTTTCTAGTTTTTCATGAATATAAGGAGGTAATGGCATCTCACCTAATTTATCTAAAATTTCATATAAAATTCCATCATAAATTAGTTTTACATGAGTTATTCCCTCATCCATTATTTTTGTTACTTTTGCTTTTAAAAGACCATTTCCAAATGATACAATAGTACCTTCTTTTAATCTTTTTTGAGGTCTTGATAAAGTTTCATAGATATTATCTCCTAAATCTTTTAATAATAATAATTCTATTACAGCATTTGTTTCTTCCTTGTTTCCAATTAATCTAGCTGGTATTACCTTAGTATCGTTTATAACCAAAACATCACCTTTATTTAGATAATTAATTATTTCATGAAATTCAGTATGTTCTATTTCACCTGTTTTTCTATCCAATACTAATAATCTTGAAGCTGTTCTATCTTTTAATGGAGTTTGAGCAATTAATTCTTCTGGTAATTCATAATCAAAATCTTCTGTTTTCATTTTATCTTCCTTTCACTTATTTCATAATAAATATTAATTTCTGACATATCAAATTTATTAATTATTTTATAGATTAATAATTGTTTTAAAACTTCTATATTTATTTTATCAATTTTATCTTTATAATATAAAATAATATCTATACAATCAGAAATATTTTCTAAATTTTCTATTAAATTTTTTGATATAGATTGACTAAATCTCATAAGAATAACGAATTTATTATAACACACATTATCTAATTTTTTTATTTTTTTAATATTATTTATTATATATTCATTAGGAACATTGTTTGTTAAATTTTTTAAATTATATACTTCATAAAAATAATTTACTAAATAAATATAATATTTATCATTTTTAATTCTTCTTCATTTTCTATTTTTTTAAATATTTCTAATATTTTTAAATGTACATTAATGAATTCAACTACTTTTTCTATAAACATACATCTTTACAATTATATCATAAAAGAAAAAGAATAGAAATTCTATTCTTCTACTAAAGTACCATCAACACCACCCGTACCTATTTTAGTTACTGTTGATGTATATGTACCATTTACAGATCCTGAATATTTATAACCAACAGATATTCCTACTGTTTGATTACCTCTAATTGTACAATTAGTAACTTTACCTGCTGTGTATGATCCATATCTTGTATCTCCTACAAGTCCACCTACTGATTTATTACCAATAATATTTGATGATGATATTAAATCTGTAGCACTACATCCGTTATAAACTTTTCCCATGATACCACCACAATTTGTGCCAGTGCATGTTATAGTATTATTTGATACTGCAGTTGTTATTGTTTTATTATTTAATCCTGCTATACCCCCTACATTATCTACACCTTTAACTACATTATTATTTGTTACAACATTTGTAATTGTTCCTGTATTATTTCCAGCAATTAAACCAATTCCTCCACCACTACCTAATCCAGTTAAACTTGAATTAGTTATTTCGATATTTTCTATAGTTCCTGAATTTGTATTTGTTATAATTCCTGAGTAAATATTTTTTGATGAGCCTGTTACTATAGCTTTATTTATTTTTAAATTTTTAATTGTTCCTGTATTATTTCTAAATAGTCCTGCATAAGCTGTATTTAATTTTATATTTGATAAAGTATGATTATTACCATCAAATACTCCATTGAAGTCACTAAATACATAATATATTTGATTAGAAAAATCTATATCACTATTTAATTTAAAGTATTTTGTTTGATTACTATATAATGTAGCTGACTTCATATCATTAACATTATTTATAATATATGGATCTTCTTCTGTTCCACTCCCTGTTAATGTGCTTACTATTGTTGATGATGGTTTAATAGATACTACTTTTGTTAATGAATCATAATCAAAATAGTAATTATTTGTTGTTCCATTAATCCATGTATCAACAACGATATCATATGTATTAATTTCGTTTAAGAAATCTGTTTGTATTGTTGTACTATCTTCTGCTGTATCTTCTACACCATTTATAACTCTTTTAACATTTTCAAATGCTAAACCACTTACTCCACCAGAATATTGATACCCAACAAGTTTTCCAACACTACTTGTTCCACTTAATGTACCACCAATAACTAATCCTGTTGTTGAAGTACCATATCTTGTATCTCCTACAAGTCCACCTACTGATTTATTACCAATAATATTTGATGATGAAATTAAACTTGATGCACTACATCCGTTATAAACCCGTCCCATAATTCCACCACAATTAGTTCCCGTACATGTTATTGTATTATTTGATACTGCAGTTGTTATTGTTTTATTATTTATTCCTGCTATACCACCAACATTATCTACACCTTCAACTACATTATTATTTGTTACAACATTTGTAATTGTTCCTGTATTATTTCCAGCAATTAAACCAATTCCTCCACCATTACCTAATCCAGTTAAACTTGAATTAGTTATTTTAATATTTTCTATAGTTCCTGTATTAGTATTTGTTATAATTCCAACTGTATTTTTTCCATATACATTTGCTTTATCAATAATTAAGTTTTTAATTGTACCACTATTACCTGTAAATACACCATAAACTGTATTAATATTTGATAAAGTATGATTGTTACCATCAAACACTCCATTAAATGAAGCAAATGAATAAAAGTGTTGATTAGAAAAATCTATATCACTATTTAATTTAAAGTATTTTGTTTGATTACTATATAATGTAGCTGATTTCATATCATCAACATTATTTATAATATATGGATCTTCTTCTGTTCCACTTCCTGTTAATGTACTAATCATTGTTGATACATCTTTAATAACAATATTATCTGTACCATCTTCATAATCAAAATAATAGCCATCACCATCATCGTCACCATTAATCCATGTATCAACAATTAAATTATATATATTTATATTATTCATTTTTTCATGGTCAATTACTTTTGCATACAAAGCATCAGTTTCAGATATCACTTTTTCTGTTTCATTAAGATATATTTTATATGTGTCTGACATATAAGCATCATATCCACCATTTTTATATCCTTCTATAAAGTCTACATCATTAGTACCAGTAACTGTTCCGCCTGTTATTAAGCCTGTTATACTGTATCTATATCCACCACTACCAACTAAACCAGCTACTTCTTTAACACCAGTTACAATTGATGAAGAAATAACTGATGAAGTAGATGCTGAACCGCCAACTACACCACCAACAGTTGACCCAGTTGATGTAACTTTATTAGATACTATAGCTGTTGTTAATTTATTAGCATAACCTGCTATTCCACCAACTCTATTTACTCCAGTAATTTCATTATCAACTGTTATAACATTTTTAACAGTTTGACCTTGCCCTATTGACCCAACAGCATTATTACCTATAACTTTATTGTTTTTGAAATAAACTTTTTCTACATTATTACCATATCCTACAATGCCGGTATAATCTCCACCTGTTATATTACAATTTAAAACTGATAAATTATATATAGTACCACCACTATAACCTATAACACCAGTATAGTTTCCTCCAGTTATATTAGAATCCTTTATTGTTAAATTTTTAATTGTACCATCATTATTACCAATAAAACCTGCTTTAACTTGTGATGTTGTTAAATTAATACCAGCTATATAATTATTATTTCCTTCAAATGTACCTTTAAATGTTGATGATAAAGGATATGAATTCTCTAATTCAGTAATTAATGGTTCTACTTTTCCATCTCCATTAATATCTCCAAAAGTTGTATTTAAAGAATCAACATATGATACTTCTTTTGATAAATTTATAGAATTATCTAAATATACTGTTTTCTTATCAAAATTTTTTCCTGATTTAACTAAAGTAGAAAAAGCTATCAAATCTTCAGCACTTTTGATATGACATTCGTTTGCATTTGTATAATCTTCTTCATTAGTACCACAAATTATTCCTGGATTTTCATCTTCTACTTTTGGGGTAGTTTCTTTATTATATGCGAAATCTATATTACAATTATCTATTTCATCGCTCATTTCAATTTCAGTTATAGATTGATCTTTTCTTTTAGTAAAACATTTATCACCTATTAATAATGCGAAATCTATTTCACCATTGTAATATACATATATTTCTCCTTTTGCTTCTATTCCTTTTACTTTTAATTCATTAATAATATTTTTTCCTATTTTATCTTGCTTTCCTAAATCTGTTTCAGATAAAACATAAAAATTTTCTGCTGATTTTAAATATCCTTCAGCACTCCTTCTATAGCTTTTTATTCTTGAGTCTTCAATAACGTTCATTATCATTGGTGTTGCAATCAAAGCTATTATAGATAGAATTACTATAACTGCTAGTAACTCTATTAATGTAAACCCTTTCTTCATACCGCATCTCCTATCATAAAATATGATATCAAAAAAAATAGACATTTTCAATCTATTTTTGAATAAACGGAATATTTAAATGATCATATGCTTCTTTAGTAGCAATTCTACCTCTATTTGTTCTTTTAAGTAAACCTATTTGTAACAAATATGGTTCATATACATCCTCTATAGTTGTTACTTCTTCACCAATTGATGCAGCTAAAGCATCTATACCAACCGGTCCTCCATTGAATTTTTCGATTATTGATCTAAGCAAATTATAATCTGTATCATCTAATCCTAATTTATCAACTTTTAGTTTATCTAATGCATATTTTGTTATTTCTAAATCTATAACATTTTTACCATCTACTAAAGCAAAATCTCTAACTCTTCTAAATAAACGATTTGCTATTCTAGGTGTTCCTCTTGAACGACAAGCTAGTTCTAAAGCAGCTTCATCATCAATTGGGCTTTCTAAAACTCTGCTTGTTCTTTTAACAATTTCTTTTAATTCATCTACTGTATAGTATTGTAATTTTGATACAATTCCAAATCTATCTCTTAGAGGACTAGATAAGTCACCTGCCCTTGTAGTTGCTCCAACTAATGTAAATGGAGGTAAATCTATCCTTATATTTTTTGAATTGGAATCATTTCCAACCATAATATCCAACACATAGTCTTCCATAGCTGGATATAGAATTTCTTCTATATATCTAGGCATTCTATGAATTTCATCTATAAACAAGACATCCCCTTTTTCTAATGAAGATAATATTGCTGCTAGGTCACCACTTTTTTCAATTGAAGGTCCACTTGCTGTTTTGATATTACTTCCTAATTCATTAGCAATAATATAAGCTAATGTTGTTTTACCTAATCCTGGTGGGCCATATAATAAAACGTGATCAAGTGATTCTTCTCTCATTTTGGCTGCTTTTATAAATATATCTAAGTTTTCTTTTACTTCTTTTTGACCTATATATTCATCTATACTATCTGGGCGAATTGATTGTTCAAAATTGTCTTCTTTTAGTTCTTTTGATGTTATAATTCTCTCATCCATTTTTTCACCTCAATTTTATTTTAAAAATAATTTTAAAGCTTCTCTTACTTGTTCTTCTATTGTATTTGAAGTTACTTTTGGTAATATTTTATTAATATCTGATTGTTTATACCCTAATGATTTTAAAGTTTCTACCAATTCATCTTTATCATCATTAGATGATACAACTTCCATATTTAATTTTCCTTTTAAATCTAAAATTATTTGTCTTGCTACCTTATCACCTATTTTTGGGAATTTTTTCAAATATAGAATATTTTCTCTTTCAATAGCATCTTTTATTCCATCTATTGAACCAGTAGCAAGCATAGGAAGTGCCATTTTACATCCTAAACCTTTAACACTAATTAGTTTTAAAAATAAATTTCTTTCTTCCTTTGTCTTAAATCCATATAAAGTAATTTCATCTTCTTTTACATTTTGATATATATATATTTTGTATTCTTTTCCAATTTCAAAACTATATGGATTTCCAGTATAGATTAAATAACCTATATTATTGTTATTTAAACTAATATAATTACTATCTAATTCTTCTACTTTTCCAATTATAAATTCTATCATATTTCTAACCTCTGTTTAATTGTACCACACGTACAGTTGTTCGTCAATATATTTTATAGTAAATTACCTATAGTATCAAATATATCAATAATTAAATCATGTATAAAATAGTACATATCTTTTATTTTATTATTTTTTGCTTTTGATGAATTAATAACAAATATTCTACCATCTAAACAATTAATAATTTTAATGTCTTTTGTATATCTTTTATACATATTAAATATTGTTTCATCACTATTTTTGTCTATTACTATAATGTTTCCTTTTGTAATATAAGTGCTATCTTTAACAAATGTATTTTTATACTCTTTTACCTCTTCAAAATTAACTATGGTATTATTTATTTTATTTTTTTTATAATGTTTTTTTATTTTCTTTATATTTAATCTCTTAGTTTTACCTTTACCTTTTCCATCTACAACATTACTTGTTAACTCATCACAAAATAAAATATTTTCATTATTATCTATTATTTCTTTCAATTTATTAGAGTAATTACCTATTAACAATAATTTACCATTCATGACTTTTATTATTTCTTTTAGTTCATTTTCTATTTTTTTCATACAATCATCTCTTATTTATTATATCATGGAAAAAATTTTTTGACAAAAATTAGATAATAAAAATAAAAAGATAAGAAATAGAAATAATCTACAAACATATTAAAGTTTATAAAAAAAGCAGAACTTTTTTGAATTTAATTTTTAAGTTCTGTTTTTATTTTATAAATGCTTTTCTTGTTCTTCAATATATGTTCCTTCTACAACAATATTTAACACTTTAGTTAAATCTACCTCTTCACCAGTTGACAATTTAACAATTGGAGTTAATGGATATCCATCATTATTTTTAATAACTATTGCTTTAGAGTTATCTGATAATTTAACTATAGTTCCAATTGGATAAATAGGAAGAAATTTTAAAAATTTTGAAGCAATATCATAATTATATAATTTATCAATAATTCCTTGTTCTATCTGATTTCTTGCTTTTATAGTATCATTTTCTTTAATTAAGACATCCACATAATCAGAGCAAATATGAATGATTTTAGCAGTATCTCTAATATCACAATTATGATTAATTCCCATTTTTTTGTAAAAGTTTTGAACAACGCCTGTTCCATTTTCATTTTCTCTATGATAATAAACTGAATGAATTATCATAGGATCGGCGTAGGCTTGTGAAACAGCATATCTTCCCAATATTGGATATGTTTCTGAAATTGGTAATTGTAACAAAATTTGTTTTAGTTTTTCTAATTCTTTTTCTAGTATTTTTTCTTTTTCTTTTGGACTTAAAATTAAACCAATATCTGATAGTAGTGCTGAAGCAACTAATTTATTTAAACTATCATTATCCATATCAAGTCTTTTTCCCAAACTCAAACATAATTCACATATATTTATAGCTCTTTCATAATATGTAGTTTCGCCTATCATTCTATTTAAATCTATTTCTGTAATTTTAAAATTTTCTACTATATCTTTTGCTATATCTTGTGTCTTTTGAACATCTTTTTGTTCCAATGCATTAATTGCCATATACTTTATCTGTGCTGGTATAGATTCATCAATTTGGACATCTTTTGATATTTCATCTTCAACATAGATTCCATTAATTTTTCTCTCTTTTAATTTTGAAATAATATATTCTGATAAAATAGTATTATTTGCTTTTAATAAAATGTTTCCTTTAATATCTGTTATATCTTTAGCTAGTACATTTCCAGCTTTTAATTCATCTGTTTTTACATATCTCATCGTTTTCACCTACCATAATTAGATTATAAAGTATTAGTTCTAAACTAATACTTTTCTAATTGATTAATAATATTTTGTAAATTATTTTCTTCTTTTAATAAATCTTCTTTTTCTTTTTCTACTATATTTTGTGGTGCCTTTGAAGTATAATTTTCATTACTTAATAATTTTTTTCTTCTTTCAATAGAATTTTCTAATCTTTCTTTTTCTTTTAATAAATTATTTTTTTCTTCTTCTAAGTTTTTAGTATTATCAAATATATAGTATATAGTATATCCATTATAACTAATACTATTATCACTTATTTCATCTGTTAAATTTTCACTTTTTACCTTTAACATATTTAGTATTAATTCTTCATATTTACCACTATAATTTACTTTTGAATCACTTGGAATATTATTTTCTTGTTTATAATTTCTTACTTTTACAATAAATTCCATTATATTATTCATATCATTTGTTTCAAATTTGAATTCTTCTTTATATTTAGGATATGAACTTATCATAATTGATTCATCATGTATTGGTAACATTAAATATATTTCTTCTGTTACAAAAGGCATAAATGGATGTAATAGTTTTAATATATCTGTTAAAACTGTAAATAATACTGTTTTAGTTGTGTTATTATTATTAAATTTTGATAGTTCAATATACCAACTACAAAAATCATCCCAAATAAAATTGTATAATTCAGTACCTACTACATTAAATTCATATTTTTCCATATGATTTCTTACTTTTAATATTACTTCATTTAATCTATTTAATATCCATTTATCTTGTAAAGTTAAATTTTCTAAAGTTTTATTTTTTTCTTCAAATCCTTCTAAATTCATTAATACAAATCTTGAAGCATTCCATAATTTGTTAATAAAATTCCATGTAGAAGCTACTTTTTCTTCATCATATCTTAAATCCATTCCAGGAGATGATGATGATGCTAGAAAGAATCTTAATGAATCAGTACCATATTTTTCTGCCACTTCCATAGGATCTACTCCATTACCTAAAGATTTAGACATTTTTCTTCCTTCTTTATCTCTAATTAATCCATGAATTAAGCAATCTTTAAATGGTCTAGTATTTGTAAAATGTAATCCTTGAAAAGTCATTCTATTTACCCAAAAAGGTATAATATCATAACCTGTTACTAAAACATTATTTGGATAATATCTCTTTAATAATTCTGTATTTTCTGGCCAACCTAAAGTTGAAAAAGGCCAAAGTGCACTTGAAAACCAAGTATCTAATACATCATTATCTTGAGTCCAACCATCTTCAGTTGGAGCTGTTTCACCAACATAAATTTTGTCCCCCTTATACCAAGCAGGAATTCTATGACCCCACCATAATTGTCTTGATATACACCAATCATATGTAATTTCCATCCAGTGATTCATTACTTTCTCAAATCTTTCTGGTACAAAGTTTACTTTTGTTTCACTATCTTTTTGATTTTCTAGTACTTTATCTGCTAAAGGTCTCATTTTGACAAACCATTGTTTAGATAATCTAGGTTCTACCATAACATCTGTTCTTTCAGAATGCCCTACACTATGAGTCATTTTTTCTATTTTGATTAATATATCTTTTTCTTTTAACTCTTCTACAAGTTTTTCTCTACATAAAAATCTATCCATGCCATTATAATGAAGAGCATTTTCATTCATTGTTCCGTCTTCATTCATGACATTTATTCTTTCTAAATTATGTCTATTTCCTACTTCAAAATCGTTAGGATCATGTGCTGGAGTAATTTTAACTACACCTGTTCCAAATTCTGGATCAGCATGTTCATCCCCTACGATTGGAATTAATTTATTAACTATTGGCAATATTACATTTTTTCCTATATATTTATTGTATCTTTCATCACTAGGATTTACTGCTACTGCTGTATCTCCAAATAATGTTTCAGGACGAGTTGTTGCCACTTCTAAATAATCATTAGTACCTTCTATATAATATTTTAAATGATAAAATGCTCCTTCTACATCTTTATATATAACCTCTTCTGTAGATAAAGCTGTCCTAGCTAATGGATCCCAATTTATTATTCTTTCTCCTCTATAAATTAATCCTTCATTGTATAATGTAACAAATACTTTTTTGACTGCACTTGATAATCCTTCATCCAAAGTAAATCTTTCTTTTGAATAGTCTAAACTTAGTCCTAAAGTTGCCCATTGATTATGAATATTTTCTGCATATTCTTTTTTCCAAGCCCAAGCATGTTCTAACCATTCTTCTCTTGTTAAACTTCTTGGATCTATTCCCATTTCTTTTAGTTTTTTATCTACTTTTGCTTGTGTAGCAATTCCAGCATGATCCATACCAGGAAGCCATAATGCATCATATCCATCCATTCTTTTATAACGAATCATTATATCTTGTAAAGTAGTATCCCAAGCATGTCCTAAGTGTAACTTGCCTGTTACATTTGGTGGTGGTATTACTATTGAATATGATTTTTTTGATAAATCTCCTGCTTCAAAGTATCCTTTTTGTTTCCAATTTTCATATTTATTTTTTTCTACTTCTAAATGATTATATTTTTTATCTAACATATATTCAATCTCCTATCTCTCATAATTTAACTTTTTTACTAAAACTTTAATTGCCTCTTTATCTTCTTTTTTAGCCATCTTTCCTAATCTTAAAAATTCTTCAGCAGTTAATAAATGAGGTATAATATTTTCTTTTTCTAAATCATTTAAAATACTATTAATAAAATCTGAATTAAACTCCATAAAATATGTATAATATTCATTAATTGATTCAAAACAACATTTTTTTAATTTATTATTACTTGTTTTAAAACGCTCATAATAACCAACTAATCTTACTAATTCTTCTTCATCTTTTAATAATGGCTTAAATACATTATCAAATAAAGTAATTGTATATCCACTTGAATAATTAACATTCTTAGGTAATCTAATTGCATTACTTACTTTTAAAAATAATATTTTATTTTCACTATTATATAATATATATTTTTTCTTAAGTACTGTTTCTATAACTGGATAATTTGCTTTTTTTATTATTATTGTATTCATATATTCCTCCTATATAAAAAATCACATCCTATATAAGGACGTGATTTACGTGGTACCACCTTAATTTAATAGTATTTCTACTATTCTCAATGTCTTAATGCGACTAACAATATATCCTACTACTATTTCAGATATATAACTCACAAGCTACCTTCTATATTCTATATTATTCATTTCCACCAACCATGAACTCTCTTTAAATATAATAATATATACTCCTCTTGTTCCTCGTTTTTCAAATTAAATTAATTTTAACACAATTATTTCATAAAATCAACACTATTCAGTTCTAAGTGCTACAACAGGATCTTTTTTACTAGCAATTCTTGAAGGTATAGCTCCACCTATTACTGTTAAACATATACTTATAATTATTAATGTAATAGCATGTATTATATTTAATTTTGCTACATTTGGAAGACCTGATATATTTTTTATTATCATGTTTATTGGAATATTAAGTAAATATGTTATCCCAATTCCTATTATTCCTGAAACTAGACCTATTATAAATGTTTCAGCATTGAATACTCTTTTTATATCTTTTGCTCTAGCACCTAGCGCTCTTAAAATACCTATTTCTCTTGTTCTTTCTAATACTGATATATAAGTGATTATACCAATCATTATGCTAGAAACTACTAGTGAAATGGATGAAAATGCTACCAAAACTACCGTTATAGCATCCATTATTCCACCAGATAATGATGATATCATACTAGCCATATCTGTATATTGAATTTGTTCTTCTTCATTTAATTCCTTATTATAATTATCTAAATATTCTATGATTTTTTCTTTGGTATTAAAATCTTTTGGATACAAATAAATAGCTACAGGTATTGTATCATCGCCTAAATAACCTAGAATATAATCTTTTGTAATATTTTCATCAAATGGCATATTAGTTAAAATATTATAATCTTTTTCTTTTTGTAATTTAACTATATTTGAATTTTTATTATTGTTTATTATTAGTTCTGTTAAAGCATTAGTATATGCAAATCCACTACCATTTGTTATCATAGCTTGTTCTTCTTTTCCTCTAATAATTGCTTGAACTTTTATAGTGATACTATTATTACTATTATATAATTCTTCTAAATTACTATTAGGATAAAAAACATCTCCTATTTGTTTATAGTAGTCATCATTTATAATTAATTTTAATTCTTGATTTAAAATATCATCAAAAGTTAATGATTCTTTGTTTTCTAGTCCTAATACTTCTAAAACTGATTCATATATTTGATTTTTATTATCAACTTGTAAAACTAAACCAGGCTCATCATCTTTTATTTCACCAGCTAATACATCGTACATTGTATCAATTACACTATTTTCATTATCATTTGGATTACTTGGTAATAAACTCCAAGATTGAGCACCTGAATTTAAAGTACTTACTAAATTGTAATTACCATTATAATCTTTATTTACAATTATTAAATTTGTTCCTTTTTGATAAGCAATTCCAGATAAATTAGTTTTATCTAAATTTTCTATATATTCTATATATTTTGATGTAATAATATTTTTATGAACTTGTGATGTCATAATGTCTTTTTCTACATATATATTACTACCATTTGGAAATTTTTCACGATTATTTGCTTCTATTATAGTACTCTTCATAGCTGTATTAGTAATAGTTATTGGTGCTTGAGATAATGATTTTTTTTCAAAATTATCTATTTCTACTTTAAAACCATTCGATAATGATAATATTAATGCTATACCTATTATTCCAATAGATCCAGCAAATGATGTTAATATAGTTCTTCCTTTTTTTGTCATTAAATTATTTAAACTTAATGATAAAGCTGTTAAAAAGGACATAGAAGTTTTTTTGGTTTTACTTTTATTTATTATTTTATCTTCTCCATCAAATGGATTTGAATCATCTATAATTTTTCCATCTAATATTTTAATTATTCTATTTGAATAAATAGTTGCCAATTCAGGATTATGTGTAACCATAATAACTAATTTTTCTTTTGAAATATTTTTTAATAATTCCATTATTTGAATACTTGTTTCAGAATCTAAAGCACCAGTTGGTTCATCTGCTAGCAAAATATCTGGATTATTTATAAGTGCTCTGGCTATAGCAACCCTTTGCATTTGTCCTCCAGACATTTGATTTGGTCTTTTATGCATATGGTGTTCAAGTCCAACACGTTTTAAAACGTCTATTGCTCTTTTTCTTCTTTCTTCTTTTTTTACACCTGATAAAGTTAAAGCAAGTTCTACATTAGAAAGTGCTGATTGATGTGGTATTAAATTATAACTTTGAAATACAAATCCCACTTTATGATTACGATATGCATCAAAATCCTTATCATTATATTTTTTAGTTGATACACCATTTATAATTAAATCACCACTAGAATACTTATCTAATCCACCTATTATATTTAACAAAGTTGTCTTACCACTACCACTTGGACCTAATATAGAAACAAATTCATTTTTTCTAAATTTTACGTTTATATTTTTTAAAGCTGTTTGTTTTAAATCATTTGTTTTGTATATTTTATTAATATTTTTTAATTCTAACATATATTCATCCTTTCTTTTTATTATATTTATTTCAATTTCATCATAGACTTTATTTTATATTAATTTTTTTTATATGTAAAGAAAAAGATAAACTTTATTATCTTTTCTTACATCCATTAAAATGTCCATTTTCATCTTTACATATAATATTTATTGTTGATGATTTTTTACCACCTTTAATATTACCATCTATTTTATTTTGTTTTCTCATTTCTTGAATCTTTTCATATTCTTCTTGACTTATATAATCTTTTATTCTTTTTCCAGTCAAATCTCTTCCAACAGTACTAGATGAAGTAACAAATCCCTCCATTGATACTAGTCTAGCTAGATATTCATCACTAATTTTACCTTCATTTTCATAAAATAATTTTAATGTTATTAATATTCTCTCTTCTATTTTAATCTTTTGCTCTCTACTTATCATATAACTCACCTGCTTTTTAGTATACTATAAACTTTTAATTTTTAAAAGATGTATATTTAAATTATGCGTATTTGAACATTTTTCATATTCTATACTAAGGAGGAAAATATTATGAAATGTAATAATAATGATGAAATATATAAAAAAGCATTAAAAAAAATAGATTGGGAAAAGAAATACAATTTAGTAATTGTTGGGCCAACTGGTCCTACTGGACCACAAGGTGAAATTGGTCCTACTGGACCACAAGGTGAAATTGGGCCAACTGGTCCTACTAGTTCATCTAGTAATACAGATCGTTCTGCTTATTTAGTAACTTTTAATGACGACAGTAATGAAATAAATATTCCAATTCTCACTAAATTACCAATCAAACGAAAAGAACTAGATTTAACTAATTTGATAACACTTGAAAACAATGCCATTAAATTTAACGTGATAGGATATTACCATATAAGTATTATAGTTTCAACTTTTATTAAAAATATTCAATCTAATCCTAAAACTGATTTTATAACTATAGGACTTAGAAAAAATAATACAGATAATATATATATTGGAGCTAGTTTGTTTAAAGATAATGAATTACCTTCACAAATAAAAGCAGAAGGTATGATAGCAGTTGTAGACACAAAAGACACTTATGAACTTGCTAACTTAAGTAATCAGACAATATATCTAAATTCTCCTGATTTAAATGATATTAGTTCTAATTCTTATTTTACTAATTCACTAGTAACAATATTTATTGAATATTTAGGAAAGCAAGAAATTTAAAAAGAAGCTAATTTAAGTTTCTTTTTTATTATTTTATCATTTGATATATTAATCGTTTTTAATACTTCTTTTATTTTTATTCAATTTTTTATCATTTCTTCATTTTTTCCATTATTCAATTTATAAATATTGTATTTTGATTTAATTTTTCATATATTTTATTTCAAAAGTGGTACCACTATTTTTTACAGAAGAAGCTATTATAAATCCATTATCTTTTTCAATGATTTTTTTAGATAAATTTAATCCTATTCCTACACTACTAGAAATTGAATTTTCTCCTTTATAAAATCTCTTAAATATATTTTTTAAATCTAGTTCACTCATTCCTATTCCATAATCTGAAATAGTAATTTTAACATAAAAATGGTTATCTTCAACAATTATATCAATAATAGAATTATTATTAGAATATTCGATAGAGTTTTTCAAAATATTAGATAATGCTTCTACTTCCCAAATAAAGTCTCCATTAATATATGTTTTATCATCACAATCAATATTAATTAATATACCTTTTAATTCTCTTATTATTTCTATTTTATCTACTGCTTTATTAAGTAAGCTTAAAACATTTATTTTTTCATTTTTGAATTCTATAACATTCGCATCAAATTTAGATAACTTAAGTAAATTTTGAACTAAAGTTTGTATATTGTTAACTTCTTTTCTAATACTATATAAAAACTCATCCTTCGTTTTTTTATCCATATTAGGATTTTCAATTATATCATCAAGTAAAATAGAAATAGAAGTTAATGGTGTTTTTAATTGGTGTGATATATCACTTATAGAGTCTTTTAAATTTACTTTGTCCTTCTTTAAATTTTCTGTTTGTTCTTTTAACATGATAGTTATTTTATATAATTCATTTTTTAAAAGTGATAATTCATCTTCATTATTATCTAATATATCTAAATAATAATTTTTTCTATTTATTTCTTTTATATAATTAGTAATCTCATTTATTTTTCTTCTATCTTTATTATGATAATACAGATATATTAGAAAAATTACTAAAGTATATATAATTAATAATAGCATATTAATTTTTAAATAATTATTTTTGATGTCATTATATTCTAATAACATACTATCATTATTTATATCTATTCCATATTTATGAACTATATCTTCTATATCACTATTTAAAATATTAAATATCTCATCATCTGTTATATTTGTTTTTTCTTTTATTAAATAAATTAAATTATTAATTTTAATATTTGCTTGAGTACTATATTCTTTATATTGTTTAATACTAACAAAACTATTAATTATTATAAATAATATTAATAATATACTAACTAATATAAGTATTTTTATATGATTTTTTTCTTTCATTTACTATCAATCCTATACCCTATTCCTTTTACTGTTTTTATAATATTATCTCCTATTTTAGATCTTATTCTTTTTATATAAACGGTTAAAGTATTATCTTCTACAAAATTTTCTGATTCATCCCATATTCTATTTAAAATAAATTCTCTTGTAATTATTTTATCTAAATTATGAAATAATAAAGATAATATTTTGTATTCTAATTGTGATAAAGTTATTTCTTTATTATCTTTTAAAACTATCATTTTATCTAAATCTAATGTTATATTTTTTACTTTTATAATATTTTCTTTATTTAAAATTCTTTTTATTTTTGCTAGTAACTCACCTGTTTTAAATGGTTTAGTTATATAATCATCACAACCTAAATTAAAACATTTTAATATATCTTCTTCTTCGTCTAAAGCTGTTAAAAATATTGTTTTAACATCATTATTTTTTTTATAAAAATCTATTCCATTACCATCTGGTAAAGTAATATCTAATATCATTAGATCATATTTTTTTGTATCTTTCTTATTAATTTCATTAATACTAGTACATAAATCTACTTCATATTTATTTTCATTTAATAAATATATTAATGCTTTAGCTATTAATTCATTGTCTTCTAATAATAATATTTTCATGATATCACCTACTTTATTATACCATAAAAGAAGGATTAAACCTTCTATATGTTATCATTTCTAATAGTTTCAATAATATTTTGTTTATTTATTTTCTTTAATGAAAATCTCATAATAAAGAATACTAAAATAAATACTGCTATTATAGATATTACTATTGGAACTAATGGAATTTTAAATCCATTATCAAATGCTGTTGCGAATGCTTTATAAATTCCAAATGATCCTAATATACCAAGAACTATACCTATTACTAATGATTTTGTTGAATAAAATAAAGTTTCTAAGTTAATCATTCTATTAAATTCTTTTTTAGTCATTCCTATGCTTTTTAACATAGCAAATTCTTTTTGTCTTAATTCCATATTAGTTGTAATAGTATTAAATATATTTGTTACTCCAATTAATGTTATTACAGTAATAAATCCATACAAGAATATTGAAATAACTAAAATCATTGATTTATTTTGTTTCATCATTTGTTCTATATTAGTCAAATTTGCATTTAATTTTAGATTATTAAAATCTTTTTCAAATTGTTCCGCATTATTTGATTTTATAGTTATACTTTGTGGTATTAAATTTCCACCTATATGTTCTTTATAATAATTTTCACTAACATAAATCATTCCACCATCAATATATGTATTTTCTAATCCATCTGGATGTGTTGATGTAATATAATCTATTTTAATATTTATATTATCATTTTCAATAGTTCCAGTTATTGTATCATTTGTATTATAAGTTAAGAATCTATCATATTTACGACCTTCATCTGTTGAATACAAGAAATAATCATTAAATATAACTTTATCTTTGTAATCTTCATATTTTAAATTTAATTTTTCAATATAATTTTTGAATGAAGTTTCATCAAATACATATATCATAATAGTTACATCATCTATATATTTTCCAGCTACTTCTTCTCCTAATTTACTCAAATATTTTTTATCTATTGTAATTGTTTTTCCATTTGATAGTTTTGTATATTTTTGAATGTTATCAAGAGATAGTATTTTACTAACATCTTTTTCTTCATAACTATAAATCATAATGTTATAGTCTATATTTGTATAATACATATTTGATAAAGAAAATCCATAATTTATAAATGTATTCATTGTAATGAATACTAATATACTTACAACTAAAGATATAACTGTTGTTCTATATTTTTTAGAACTTCTTTTTAAATTTTTATAAGCAACTACTCCACCTGTTTTGAATAATTTTTTAATTATAAATGGAGTTCTTAATTTTTTAGCTTTAATATTATAATTATTACTTCCCCTTATTGATTCAATTGGACTTATTTTACTTGCTTTTTTAGTTGAAGCTAATGATGATAAATATATTGTTATAAATCCTAATATAGTAGATGCAATAATAGCTATAAATGATACTTTAAATACCATACCATTTAAATCACCAAACATAAAATCTCCTACTAATAAGTTAACTATAATAACTAATATATAGTCGGCTAATATTCCTGATAATATACCAAGTGGTATAGCAATTATTCCTAGTATCATGCCTTCTGTTACGATACTTTTTTTGATTTGTTTTTTAGTAGCACCTATACTTTTTAACATTCCTATCATTTTAGTTTTTTCGGTTGTTGATATAGCAAAAGCATTTCTAATTACAAATATACTAGTACCAATAATAATTAATATTACTATACTTACTACCTTTATTAACATACTTGTAGTAGTATCACCAAAGTTAAATATCTCCCATCTTAACAAATCATCGTTTATAACATAATTATATTTTAAATTACATTCTTTTGTATAATCTGACGAACATACATCCACCATATTTTCTTTTATATCTAATATTTCACTAATAGATTTTTTGTATTCTCTTGGATGTTTAAATGATATATATAAATTAGTATTACTACCTTCTAAATTGGTTGTTAAAGCTGTAAATCCCGGATCAGAATATCTTTCAAAGGTGTAATCTGGTCTTTCGATAATACCTACTATAGTAAATTTCATTGTTCTAGCATTTTCAATATTTTCTTCATCTTCATAATAAGGATTGCTTGGATTTAATTTATATCCATCTGACATTCTATTTCCAACATTAAGTTCTATAGTATCCCCTATTTTATAATCCATTTCTCCTAACGTTTTTAAATAATGACTAATTATTATTTCATTCTCATTATTTGGAAATCTACCTTCTATTAATTTAAATTTTAAATTATTAAAATCATTATTATTTATTGAATATAAATGTATATATGGTTTACTACTATAATTTATTTTTTCAAGTTTAGCATAACCTATTTCATTTACTTCGTATATATCTTTTACATCGTAGTTATGTTTTAGACTACTTTTGATTGAATCATCAACATCTTCTATTTTAACATGATAATATCCTGATGATTCAATAACACCTTTTACAAGTGTTGCTCTAAAGCTTGTAAACATTCCTGCTACAGCGCATATTAAAGCAACTGATAACATAATTCCTATAATTGTTACAATTGATCTTTTTTTATTTAATTTTAAATCTTTAATTATAATTTTATTTAATATTTTCATATTAATTTCTCACATCTTTTATAATTTTTCCATCTTCAATTGTAATAATTCTATCAGCATTTTTAGCTATTTCTAAATCATGAGTAATCATAATAATTGTTTGATTGTATTTTTTATTTGAAGTTTTAAGAAGTGATACTATTTCATCACTTGCTTTTGAATCTAAATTACCAGTTGGTTCATCTGCTAAAACTAAAGATGGATCAGTTATAAGAGCTCTTCCTATTGAAGTTCTTTGTTGTTGTCCTCCTGATAATTCATTAGGTAAATGTTTTCTTCTATTTTCTAATCCCAAAGTTTCTAATAATTCATTTAATTTTTTATTATCTACTTTCTTATTATCTAAATCACTTGGTAAAGTTATATTTTCTTCTACATTTAATATTGGAATTAAATTATAGAATTGATATATTAACCCTATTTGTCTTCTTCTAAATATAGCTAAATTGTCATCATTCATTTTGTAAATATCATTACCATCTATAAATACTTTACCACTTGTAGGTCTATCTACTCCACCTAGTAAATGTAATAATGTTGATTTACCACTACCACTAGCTCCTACAATAGCAACAAATTCTCCTTTTTCAACGGAAAATGATACATTATCTAAAGCAGTTACTTTTGTTGTTCCTTTTCCATATATTTTTGTTAAATTTTCTACTTTTAAAATCTCCATATTATCTCTCCTTTTCTTCATTATATATTTTCAAAATGACTTTAAAATGACTATTTAACTAATTCTATAATGTCCTATTATTTCATAATTTTCTAATATATCTTCCTCATAATTTATTTGAAATGGATTAGCATGATGAATTACATAGTTTATTCCTTTACTATTTCTTTTGTCTGATACAATTCCAATGTGCTTTTTAAATACTACTATATCTCCTCCTTGCCATGATGATATTTCTTTTGGATTTAGTGTTAATGATATAGAATTATATTTAAAATATATATTTAAATTATTTACTCTTCTAAAATCAATATTTTTATCAATTATTTTTATATTATATCTTTCTTTATGTGATTTTATATCTTCATTAACTAGTGTCATTAGATCATATCCTGCATCTTTTAAAGCAAATCCAACTACATCAGTACATACACCATACTCATCATTTGGATAACCAGTTTCATAGTATTTACTTTTATATTTTGGTTTTGTTTTTATATATTTTTTTGCATTATTTAAAATATCAGTTTGATCATCTATATTATCATTATCTTTATCAATACTACTTATATATGTTTCAATATTGAAGTCTTTATTATTATATTTGTGTTCTGGTAATATAATAATTAACAAAATAGTTATTATTCCAATTATTATTATTTTTTTCATGTTATCACCTAAATTCATATTATCATACTAGTAAATTAAAAGTAAATCTTTATTTTGATTTACTTTTTTTCATCATTATATTTGTTGTTATAAATTGATATATTGAAGAGCATATTTGACCTAAACAAGTACAAAACGGTGTTGGTAATAATGACACTATTAATCTTAGTACACCAGATACTAATTTATTAGTTGTTATTAAAATAGTTGAATACTCTAATTGTAAAGAGCAAGTATTTATTCTATATATTGGGTATATAGCAAAATTTACTATTTCAAAAATTAAATATATTGATACTAATTTTAAATCTAAATTATACATATTATGAAGAAATAAAAACATTAAAAATACTGTTATTAATAAAATAAATAATAATTTATAAGCATTTTTAATATGTTCTTTATAATTGAATTTCTTTTTAGCAAGATCTATCTTAGCTACTTCTGAAATTGCTTCAAATGAATCCCATTGACAATCAGTAATAAGTGACACAAAATTAATTGCTACTATGTACTGAATTCCAAAATCTGAAGCATTGCTTAATCCAAATAAAAATATTAAAAAATATAAAACATTATTTATTACATCAACAGAATCATATTTTATTTTTGAAATAATATTTAAATCTAGTTTAAATTTATTCCATTCTATTATTAGCATAATAATCACATACAAAAGTATTATTATTAAGGTTATAAATATAATATATAGTTGATTTTTAAATATTAAGGAAGTTACAACTAAACAAATAAAATTTAACAAATTAAATGTAATTGTATAAATATTTGCTTTTGTATTTTTTTCTTCATAATATAATTTTTCGATTAATAAAACAAAAATTGAATGTATATATAATTGAATCATTGAATATATACAAAAGTTATGATAAATTGTAATATCCATATTCATAAATGTAATATAATTATCAGCATTTAATACAAATAGTCCAAACACTATGAATCCAACAACTATACCACTTATTATTCCAGACATGACTATATTTGAATTTTTTTCTTTTTCTTTACATATATTAGGAGATACTCCAAATATTGATTTTATTAATGAATAAATAAATTGTAATGGATATGTCAATGTAAATACATTTATTAAATTTTTATCTACAAGTATTCCTAATGCAAACCAGGATATAATTGGAACAAATGAAAAAAATAATGAATCAAAACTAATTTTTAACAATCTTTTCATTTTCTTACCTCCTAATATGTTTAATTATATCAAAAATTTCAATTATTTTCTAGTTAATAATTTATCATCTAAATTTAAGTTACCTAAATTTTCTATCTTAGAAAAATAACTATTAAATAAAAAATAAGCAAGTATATTTACTTGCTTACTAAGTGTATTTGTATCTTTTAAAAGAAAATATTTTACTTTTTCAATTATTTTAATATATTATTCTACATATATCTTCTTTTTTTGATTAATTGGTATAATTTATTTTTTCCTACATCCTTATCACTACATTTATTTATATAATATGTTGTTTTAAACACATGATTATTGTTATTATTCAATATGTAAAATTGATAATTATATATTTTTTCAGGATAAGTTGATAGTAATTTTATCATTTGTAAATGATAAATATCAGTTGCTAATTTACCTATATTTCTTGCATAAGTATTATATTCAGAATACATATGGATATTTTCATCATCCAGTACATTAACATATTTTGTCTTATAATATGGTATTTCTACTTGTTCATCAATTGTAGTAGGAAGTAATTTTAGTCTTCCTGTTGGTATATTAACACTTAATCCTAATCTTTGATTTTTATCAAATAATTCTAAATCTTCTATTTTTTCTTTTAATTGCCTAATAATAAACTCACAATCTACTATACTTGTTTTCATAAACACTGATGTTGCTTGTAAATATAAATTTGAATTAATTTGTTCTTCAGTCAATGAACTCATAAAATGTTTTAATTTATTAAGTCTTTTTATTTTATGTGCGATTTTATAATCAATACTTTTATTTATTAAATTATCATCTAATCCATAGGTACCAACAATTTTAAATAATTTTGTTTCTAATTTTATATTTTCTCTTTTGTGATAATTATTTAAAAACTCTTTAATTTTTTTGAATCTGTCGGATTCTAATTCATTACTTTGAATTAGTTTTTTACATTTTTCAAATTCTTCTTTAGTCATACCTTTTTCATTTTGATTATCTGTCATTTTAATTTATTTCCTACTTTCTTGTTTTCTTTAATATTGGTCCTTGTTCTTTTTCATATGATGATTTTTGTTCAAATTGATTTTCTATTGCATTTACTAGTCTTTGATTTAACTCATCTCTTATCATGGAAATACTTCTTTGAAATTCAGATTCAAAATTTTGATGAAACCAATCATACATACCTTTAATATCTTCATCAAAATAGTTTTTAAATTCTTCTATCTTTTTTTCTATATTTATTTCATCAGTATAACTCTTATCAGAATTAGAAAGACATATTCTTACTTTTCCTATATTTTTTATACCTTGTGATATTGAATAAATCTCATGTCTAGCATTTATTTTATTATCTTGATTAATTCCATAATAATGAGAAGGTCTTTTATAATTACAAAAAGTCGCTAATGAAATACATCCATTTTCTAAAATTTGACCTTTAATATATTCATCACTATTTAAAATACCTTCGAAAAAACCTTTTTCATCTATTAAGATTGTTCCTTTATAATAATTATAATAACATTCTAAATATTCTTCACAACAATCATCAAATAAATTCAATGAAATTGAAATGTCCATAATTTTATGTTCTTTTAAACTTTCCATTGCATCTTCAAATTTATAACCCATATTTAATTTTTTATTAAATTCTTTCATTTTATTTATATATTTTTTTTCTTCGTTATTAATATATCTACGATTCATAAAATTAAATAAAGCTGGGCCACGATTAGCATATAATAAAATTATATTCATTGTTTTAGAATAAGTCATTCCACTATGTCCATCATTTAATACTTTTTCTTTTATTTCTTTAAATAATTTTCCATCTTCTATCATTTGCATAATTTCTAACGCTTTTTCAACTTCTAAGCCATAATAATCACCATTTGCAGAAGCAACACAAGTTTTTTCCCAATTTATAAATTTTTCAGGATGAATATATTTTTTTCCTTCTTCTATCCAATTAGGAAGCTTTTCTTGTGCTTCTTTTTTAGATTTTTCAATCTCTATTCTAGTTTCTTCCAACCATCTTTTTTCTCTTCTTAGCCATGTTTTTCTTGTACATTTTAAGCATTCATTAAAAGCACTATCCATAGTTACATCTAAAGAATAAAGTTTTATACCATTAAAATTTGCATAATAATTAAATTTACCTTTTCTTCTCAATTTTTCTAACCTAATTACTATGTCATCCAAACCTTCTCCAGCATATGTTTCAATTTCGATTGCATGACTTTTTATATATTCTATATATTCTGCAGATAAGCCATTTAAAAATTGATTTAAATTCATAATTAAACCTCCTTTAAAGTTCTGTTTAATAGTATAACATATATTTACATATTTTTAACATATTTTAGATAATTTATCGTTCAAAATCATCTTTTTCTTTGCTTAAATCTAATTCTTCAATTTCGTCATTATTTAAAACATTATCATCGTACATATCATTAACAACATCAATATATTTATCATCTTTATCATACCAACTATGAAGTTTATCATGCAAGAAAGATATTAACTTATTAAACTTTTCTTTCCAATATTCAATAGTATTTTTTAAATCTTGCATTTTAAATTTTAAAAATGATATTTCATTAGCTTTTTCTTTAAAAAACCTTTTTCTAAACAAGAAAAAAATCAATCCTAATTTAGAATTGATTGTCTATTTATTCTCGAAACTATAAAAAGTTCGAGCGGATTTCCCAATGGTGGCCCGTATGGGATTTGGACCCATGAATAATACCTTGAGAGGGTACCGTGTTAAACCACTTCACCAACGGGTCAGTTATTGACTAGTTAACTAGTCAATTATTTATTTTTTAAGATATTAATTCTTCTCTCAATTTCTTCTTTTCCTAAAAGTTTTAATATTTCATATAAATCAGGAGTCATAGTAAGTGAAGTTACTGCATAACGAATCAATTCACAAATATCTCCTACATGTCCTTTATAATTATCAGGATTTTCTTTATATTCTTTTACTTCTTTAGCATAACCATGATTTTCTGCTAATGCCTTAATATTATTATACCATTCTTCTTTAGTATTATTAATATCATAATAACTATTAAAATATTCTTCTACTAATTTGATTTCATCTAATGTTAATTTTCTATCATAAGTTGATCCATCAAATAAATTAGGATACATATACCATATAGCATTTTTAATATCACTATACATTGAAAAATCTTTTCTTGGTTTCTTCTGATATCTTTCAATACTTAATATATTAATTGTATATTCTTTATTTTCACTTAATAATTTATATAAATCATAATCAAATTCTTTAGAATATTCTAATGCTCCATTATATACATCTTCAGCTTTTAAAGTACTTATATAATTTTTAGAAATATTTAATAACTTATCCATATCAAATAATGATCCACTTTTACTTATTTTATTAAATTCAAATTTAAAATCATCTAATGATTTATCTTTGTTACAATTATACCAATCTTCAAAATTAGTATTAGCTATAGTCATTAAATACAATTTAACAGCTTCTACTGGAATACCTTTTGAAAAATAGAAACTAACTGCTGCTTCTGGATCTTTTCTTTTAGATAGTTTTCTCTTTTTACCATCTTCTTCTTTCATTAAAGGCGATAAATGTGCATATTTTGGAGCTTTAAAACCTAAAGTTTTAAATAAATCAATATGTACTGGTAAACTACTTACCCATTCATCTCCCCTAATAACATGAGTTGTGTGCATCAAATGGTCATCAACAGCATGAGCAAAATGATAAGTTGGAAGTCCATCACTTTTAATTATAATTACATCTATATCATTTTCTGGAAATTCTATATCACCTTTTACTAAATCTTTCACTTTAATTTTTCTATCAAAATTTCCACTTGATTTTAATCTAATTATATATGGTTCATTATTTTTTACTTTTTCTATTACATCTTCTCTATTTAACTTACGACATTTAGCTGATAATCCATAGTAACCAATTCTTCTTTTTGTTTCTTCTTGTTTTGTTCTTATTTCATTTAACTCTTCTTCACTACAGAAACATGGATATGCTTTATCTTCTTCTATTAGTTTTCTAGCATATGCTTGATATATATCTTTTCTTTTAGATTGAATATAAGGCCCATATTCTCCTATTTCCTCATTTCTTGAAATAGCACCTTCATCAAATGAAATATCAAAATTTTTTAAATCTGAAACTATTCCTTCTATTCCATTTTCAACTTCTCTTTTTTGATCTGTATCTTCTATTCTAAGATAAAATACACCATTAGTATCATGTGCTGCTTTTCTAGCTATAAAAGCTGCTAGTAAAGAACCCATATGTACAAAACCAGTTGGAGATGGCGCAAAACGTGTTACAACACATTTTTCATCTAAATTTCTTGGTTTGTATAGATTTTCGTAATATTCTACATCATGCTCTACATTTGGTAATAACATTTCTGCATATTCTTTATTTGTCATATAATCACTCTTCCATATTTGGCTGCCCAAGTAGGATTCGAACCTACGAATGTCGGAGTCAGAGTCCGATGCCTTACCGCTTGGCTATTGGGCAATGCATATATATTATACTATGAACTAAAGTAAATTGGAAGTAATAAAAAAGAAAAAGTATTACTTTCTCTTTATTTTTTGAATTGGTTTTTCTACTTTAATAGAAATATTTTCTTGTATAAAATTATTTATTAATGCAACTATTTCTTCCCTTGTCATTTCAGGATTTTCTTGCATTATTTTTTTAGTAAGAGTTTTGATTACTTCAAATTTTTTATTACATTCAAATCTATCATCTACATCATAATGTAATAAATATTTTTCTGCATTTATTATATATCCTGTTTTTGCATTTTCCTTTTCACACAATATACAACGATATTTATCTTGTCCTAAATTTACATTTAAATGATTACAATTTTTTTCTAAAGCATCTATTTTTTTATTAGTTGCAATTAATTCAAATTGTAATTGCTTTTTTCTTTTATTTAATTCTTCTATACATTTTATTTTTTCAATATCATTCATTTTTTTACCTCCTGATAAATTAATTATACTATTTTTTAATAATATGGTCAATTAATTTATTAATCTGTAGTTGAAAGTCATTAGATGAAGTTATAAAACTACCTACAACAGCTATATCAGTATCAATGTTCTTTATATTACTATCTTTTATTCCACCATCTACTTCTATTAAGAAATTATATTTTTTTTGAAGTAATCTAGCTTGTTTTAGTTTATTTGAAACATCTATATATGATTGACCTCCTAATCCTGGTTCTACACTCATAATTAATAATATATCAATCTTATCTAAATATTTTTCTATTTCATTGATATTTGTTTTAGGATTAACAGCTAAACCAACTTTGATATTTTTTTCTTTTATTAAATTAATTGATTCTAATAAATTGTTTTTTATTTCATAGTGAATTGTTATATTATTTGGATTTAACTTACTATATTTATTTATATAACTTATAGTATCTTCTACCATTAGATGAACATCTAATGGTTTTATTATTTTATTGTTATTAATAAATTCAAACATATCACTTTGATTTTTAACAAATTTACCATCCATAATATCTATATGAATATAATTAGTTGTTGTATTATTTAATTTTTCTAGTAATTCTTTTTCTTTTTTCATGTTTAAAATAGATGTTGCTAATTCCATATAATTACCTTTCTATAAAATGAATATAATTTTCGTAACGACTTTTTAAAATCTCATTATTTTTTACTGCTTCTTTAACAGCACATTCATCTTCTTTATTATGCATACAATCTCTATACTTACAATGTTCTTTATAATTTTCAAATTCAATAAAATTATCTCTTATATCCGATTCTTTCATATCATAAAAATTTAAGCTAGAAAATCCAGGAGTATCTGCTACTAGACCTCCATATAAAGGAATTAATTCAACATGTCTAGTAGTATGTTTTCCTCTGCCTAATGCATATGATATTTGATTTGTCTTTATATTTAAAGAGTTGTCTATATTATTCATTAATGTTGATTTACCGGCACCACTTTGACCAGTAAAAACAGTTATTTTATCTTTAAATATTTTCTTTATATTAGTTAAATCAGTATTTATAAATACTTGATAGCCAATTTTTTTGTAATAATTAATTATTACATTTATCTCATCATTTGTTTTTAATAAATCTAATTTAGTAAAACATATAATAGGCTTTATGTTATGAAATTCTATAATAGATATTAATTTATCTAATAAATTTAAATCTAAATTAGGATATGCAACACTTGTTACTATGACCGCTTGATCTATATTAGAAACTGGCGGTCTAAGTAATTCATTTTTTCTGGGATAAATATTTAAAATATAATTATTTTTTTCATCGAAATCAACCTCATCACCTACTAATGGTGTCAGTTTTAAATTTCGAAATTTCCCTCTACTTTTACAAACATATATATTATTATTTGATAATACTGTATAATCATTACTAATATTTTTTATTATTTTTCCTTGCATTATTCTTTGTCCGTCTTTGTACTTTCTTTATTATCATTATTGTTTGTGTTTGTTTTATCATCTACTTTTGTATCAGTCTTGTTATCATCTTTTGTATCGGTTTTATCATCTACTTTTGTATCGGTTTTATCATCTTTAGGAGTTTCTATAACAGTTGGTTTTTTAGCTACTTCTATTCTAAGAGTTACACCACTCATTACTTTAGTACCTTCTGCTCTACTTTGTGAAAGAATAGTTCCTTCTGTTTTATCAGATGTTTCTTTATATGTAATATTTAAAGTTATTCCATTATCTTCACAGAATTTTTTTACACCATCTATTGAGTAATCTTCTGATACAAAATCTGGATAAGTAGTTATAATTTTTATAACCTTAAATATAATTGTATTTCCTTTTTTTAAAATAGTTCCTGCTTCTTTATCTTGTGAGACAATTATTCCATCTTTTAAATTATCTTTTTCAGGATGTTCTTCATAATTTATAATAACATTTATACCAAGTGCTTCTAATTCTGGCTTTATTTCTTCAATATCTCTATCTTTATAATCTTCTATTTCTTTTCCATCTATTCCACTTGATACTATTAATGTTACCAAAGTACCCTTTTTTACACTTCTTCCTTCGACAGGATCTGTACTAATTACATTTCCTTCTTCTACTGAATTGTTATATTCATATTTTACTTCAGTAGCTACTTCAAATCCAGAATTTTTTAAAGTACTTTCAGCATTTACTACTGTCATACCAGATACATTTGGAACTACTATATCAGGATCTTTTTTATATTTAGGTAAAACTAATAAAAATACACATGTTATAATAATACCAATTAGTAATACTACAGCTGATATAATTAAAGCTAATAATCCTTTTTTATTTTCTTTTTTTTCTACTTCTTGAACTTTTGATTCATTTTTCTTTTCTCTAGTTATCTTTTTTTCTTCTTCGAATTCAGGATATGGATATACATATTTTGGTTCTGATATTCTAGTACTATCTAAACATGTAGTTAAATCTTCATACATTTGTCTAGCACTCTCATATCTATTTTTAGGATTTTTAGCGCATGCTTTTAATATGATATTTTCTATACTTTGAGGCATATTTGGATTTTGTTCTACAATTGAAGGTATTGGTTCTTTCATTTGTTTTATAGCTATTTCTACTGCTGAATCTCCTTTAAATGGTAGATTACCAGTAAGTAATTCATACATTAATATACCTAGTGAATATATATCACTTTTAATAGTTGCTCCTGTTCCATTTGCTTGTTCTGGTGGCAAATAATGAACTGATCCCATTACTGAATTTGTTTGAGTTAATTCATTACTATTTAAAGCCATTGCTATACCAAAGTCAGTTATTTTTACTCTTCCATCATCTAATATTAAAACATTTTGTGGTTTAATATCTCTATGAATGATATAACTATCATGAGCACATGCTATTGCACTAGTTAATTGTAACATTATGTCAATTACTTCTGATAAAGTTAATGCTCCTCTTCTCTTAATTAAATTTTTTAATGTTACACCTTCAACATATTCCATTACAATAAAATATCTTCCATCATCTTCACCAACATCATACATTTCTACAATATTTGGATGACTTAATGAACTGGCTGATATAGCTTCTCTTTGAAATTTTCTAACAAATTTTTCATCTTCAGCTAAATCTCCTCTTAGTATTTTTACTGCAACATTTCTATCTAATATAGTGTCATAAGCTAAATAAACATTAGCCATTCCACCTTCTCCAATTGTTCTTATTATCTGATATCTATCATTTATTTTTTGACCTCTAACTATCATTTTCCCACTACACCTTTCAATTCTAAATATGCAACTGATATATTGTCATTACCACCGCGATTATTACATTTAAATATTATTTTTTTTACTTTATCTTCTACACTATTTTTATCATTTATTACTTTTTCAATTATTTCTGGTTCTAGCATATTAGTTACACCATCACTGCATAAAAATATTCCATCTACATCTCTTTCTACATCAAATATATCCATTTCTACATTTGTTATAGCTCCTAGTGCTTTCATTAAAACATTTTTCTTTGGATGATCTTTTGCTTCTTCTTCTGTTAATTCTCCAGATTTTACTAATAAATTTACTAGTGTATGATCTGTTGTAATTTTATGTAATTTCTTATTTTTAACAACAAATCCACTTGAATCACCAATATTACCTATAAGTAAAAAATTATTTGTTAATATAGCTGTTACTAGAGTTGTACCCATTCCTGTGCTTTCTGGATGTTCATCAGTATATTTATATATTAGGACATTTATTTCACTTACTGTTTCTTGTAACCAATTTATAGCATCTTCTTTATTACCAACTGAAGCTACTTCTTTAAATCTTTTCCCCAAATGAGTTATAGCTATTGATGAAGCAACCTCTCCAGCATTGTGTCCTCCCATTCCATCTGCTACAGCAAGTAGTATTTCTTTATTATAATTTTCTACAATTACAACACTATCTTCATTATGATCTCTTACTTTTCCAACATCGGTTAAATAATAATAATCCATTATAATCCTCCTTCATACTTACTTCTAAGTTGACCACAAGCAGCATCTACAGTACCACCAAATTCTCTTCTTATTGTTACACTTATATTATTTTTTTTAAGTATATCATAAAATTTCATTATATTTTCTTCACTACTTCTTTTAAATTCTATATGACTTGTTTCATTATATGGAATTAAGTTAACATAAGCATTCATGCCTTTTATTAATTTTACTAATTCTAATGCACATTCTTCTGTATCATTTATACCACTTAGTAATATATATTCAAAAGTTAATCTTCTATTTGTTTTTTTTATATATTCTTTTAAAGTTGGTATTAACACTTCAAGTGGATATGCTTTATTTATAGGCATTAATTTATTTCTTATTTCATTATTTGGTGCATGTAATGATATTGCTAAATTAATTTGTTTTCCAAAATTAGTAAATTCTTTTATTTTAGGTACTACACCACAAGTTGATACAGTAATATGTCTTGCTCCTATATCCATTCCTTTTCCTGAATTTATTATATCTATAAAATTCATTACATTTTGATAATTATCGAATGGTTCACCAATTCCCATTAATACCACATGAGTTATTTTTATATTACATATCTTTTCTATATTTAATAGTTGTAACACCATTTCATATGTTTCTAAGTTTCTAACCTTTTTTAACCTTCCACTTTCACAAAAAGCACAACTCATATTACAACCTACTTGACTAGATACACATACACTATTACCATAATCATGTTTCATAAGGACTGCTTCAACATATCTTTTATCATTTAATTCAAATAAAAATTTAATTACATCTTTTCCTTCTTTTTTATCTACTAATTTTATATTATTAAAATTAAAATCTTTATTTAAGATTTCTATTTGTTCTTTTTTTATATTAGTCATTTCTTCAAATGATTGTACTCTCTTTTTATATAGCCATTCAAAAACTTGGATAGCTTTAAACTTTTGGTATCCTAAATTTACAAAGTATTCTTCTAGATCATTTAATGTTATTCCATAAATATTTTTCATACTTTCACCTATTTAATTATATCAAAAAAAATGATATACTTAAATATCATTTTAACTAAATATAATAAATTTATTGCTTTTTTATTATATAATCATCAATTCTTTTTCTTTAGTAGAAACAACATCTTCTACTTTTTTATTGAATTTTTGAATTAATTCTTGTACTTCATCTTGTCCAGATTTTATTTCATCTTCAGTAATTTCTAATTTTTTAATATCATTATTAGCATCTTGTCTTATATTTCTTAAAGCAATTTTTGCTTCTTCGCCAATAGCTTTTGCTTGTTTTACATATTCTCTTCTTGTTTCTTCTGTCATAGCTGGAATATTTAGTATAACAACTTCTCCATTATTATTTGGAGTTATACCTATATTTGCTGCCAAAATAGCTTTTTCTATTAAACCAATGCTTGATCTATCAAATGGTTTTACTTGTAACATTCTAGCTTCTGGTACTGATATAGTCGCTAATTGTTTTAAAGGTGTATCAACTCCATAATAAGATACCATTACACCATCTAACATTGCAGGATTTGCTCTACCTGCTCTAATATTTAATAATCTTTTTTCTAAATTATCAATTGCACTTTCCATACGAGTTTCTGTTTCTAATAAAATTTCATCCATATATATTTTCCTTTCAATTTAGTAATCTAATTGTATCATATTTTACATATAATTTTCAACAATAATAAGAAAATAAGTACTAAGTACCTATTTTATGATATTATTGTCTTTTCAATTGTTATTACTGGACGAATACCAATACTAACTTTATTTTTTTCCATACAACCTAATGACCCATTCGAATTAATAATCCATACATAAGTTGATCCTGGCACAGATGAACTTGTCCAATATCCAAAAATATTTGACGTATATATATCATATGTATATCTATTGTTATCCTCTACATTACATCCATATGATGAACAACTATTTGTATAATCAAATAACCATGCATATTTGCTTGCTCCTTGACTTGTAGCTGTTTGTGTTTGACTATTACTATCAAGATAGAATGATTCCCCTAAAGTACTACCTGTAAATTTATCATTATTAGTTATTTTAGCTACTTCTTCTGCTGAAATTATTCTAGGATTTACTACCCATCCTGATGTTGTTTTTAAATCTTGTATTGCTGAAGATAAATTACTATCTTCATAAGATAAATTTTCACCATAATTATTCCAAGTAATCATACTAGATGTATTATGGTCTAATATCATATTAACTGTTGATGAATCTTCATTATCATTAAATGTATACCATTTCATACATCCTGTTTTTGTTCCAGTTGTACTTACTGATTCTGATTCACTACATATGCTATTTGTTTGTGGATTATAATAGATTGCTGTTCCATTTGAATATACTTTATATGTTGTTTTTGGATGTTCTCCTATTTCACCATTTTTTATTGTTTCTCCATTACAATTTATTACATATTCTCCTATTTTTAATGAACATGCTATTACTTGTCCTTTTTCTATTTTTACCCAACTATCTTCTGTTGGTTGTTCTCCTTTTACTTTAACATCATATGTTGTACTTTTTAATGTACTTACTTCATATATTCCATCTTCTATATTTGTTTTATTTGTATCTAACATATTAGTAGCTATTGTTTTTTCTACTGCATCCAAATATCCTAGAGCACTTGATTCTGCTCCTCCTTTTTTTGCTTTTTCTATTATTCCTAATATCATTGGTGTTGCGATTAATGCTATGATTGCTAGTATTACTATTACTGCTAGCAATTCTATTAATGTAAACCCTTTTCTTTTCATTTTATCTCTCCTACTCTCATTATATGTTATCAAAAAAAGAAAGTTTATTCAATAAACTCTCTTCATATTTTATATAATTTTACATTAAATATAAATTATATTATCCATTAATTTGTTTTGCTACTTCTTCAGCAAAATTTTCTTCTTTCTTTTCCATACCTTCGCCAACTTCAAAACGAATCATATTAACAATTGTTCCACCATTATTTTGAACAAATTGTCCTACTGTTTCTTTGTTTTCAGCTTTAACGAAGATTTGGTTTTCTAAACATACTTCTTCATAGTATTTTTTAACTTTACCAACTAATATAGATTCAATTCTATCTTCTGGTTTACCTTCATTAATTAATTGTTCTCTCATGATAGCTTTTTCTTTTTCTAATACATCTGCTGGTACATTTGTTGATTTAACATAAAGTGGTCTCATAGCTGCAGCATGCATTGCTACATCTTTAGCTACTGCTTCTGAAGCATTGTCAACTAAAGTTAAAACAGCAATTCTACCACCCATATGAATGTATTCACCAAATGATTCTGAATCAGTTTTTTCTATTTTTGCAAATCTTCTTAAAGATAATTTTTCTCCAATAGTTGCTGTTTTAGAAATTATTAATTCACTTACTGTTTCTTCTGAATCTACTACTTTTTCATTTAATAATTCTTCAGTAGTTGTAACATTACTATTTAAAATAGTTTTTAAAATAGTTTGTACTAATGATTTAAATTCTTCATTTTTAGCAACAAAATCTGTTTCAGAATTTACTTCTACTATAGCTGCTTTATTACCATCTATTAAAATTGATGCTAATCCTTCAGCTGCAATTCTGTCTGCTTTTTTAGCAGCTTTTGAAATTCCTTTTTCTCTTAACCAATCTATTGCTTCATCAATATTACCATTAGTTGCTTCTAGAGCTTTTTTGCAATCTAACATACCAGCTCCACTTTTTTCTCTTAGTTCTTTTACTAAACTAGCACTAATCATGTTATGTCCTCCTTTTATATTAACATAATATATGTAATTAACTTAAATAGGCTTTTCAACAAAATTGATGGAAAGAATATGAATATTCATATTCTTTCTTTATATATTATTTTAAAGCTTCTAATAATTCAGCTTTTTTCATTGTAGAGTATCCTTTGATATCTTTTTCTTTAGCTAATTCTCTAAGTTCAGCTACAGTCATTTTATCTAAAGATACTTCTTTTTTTTCTTCTTTTACTTCTTTTTTAGTTTCTTTAACTTCTTCAGTTTTTACTTCTTTTTTATCATTTTTCTTGAAACCTTTATTTTCAAATTTATTTGATTTAAAATTTTTATTTTCTTTTCTTCTATCTTCTCTTTTTTTAACAGTTTCTAAAGCTTTTTCCATGATATTAACATCTTTTTCTTCTTCTTTAGTGTAGTCTACTAATTTACCACCATTAGCTTCTACTATAGCATTAGCCATAACACCAGTAATTAATTTTACTGCACGAATTGCATCATCATTACCTGGAATTACATAGTCTACCATATCTGGATCACAGTTAGTATCTACGATACCAAATACTGGAATTCCTAATCTTCTAGCTTCACGAATTGCTATATATTCTTTAGATGGATCTACAATAAACATTGCTTGTGGTAATTTGTACATATCTCTAATACCACATAATAATTTATTTAATTTTTCGTATTCTTTTTTGATTCCAATTACTTCTTTTTTAGGTAATTTATCAAAAGTACCATCTTTTTCCATTTTTTCGATGTCTTCTAATCTTTTAACTCTTCTTCTAATTGTTTTGAAGTTTGTTAAAGTACCACCTAACCATCTTTCTGAAACATAATAAGAGTTTGAACGAATTGCTTCTTCTTTGATAGCTTCACTAGCTTGTTTTCTAGTTCCAACGAAAATAACTTTTCCACCATTAGCTACAATATTTTTTAATGCAGCATAAGCTTCTTCTATTTTTTCTGCTGTTTTCTTTAAATCAATTATATATATTTCATCTCTTGAAGTATATATATATTCTTTCATTTTTGGATTCCATCTTTTTGTTTGATGACCAAAATGTACACCTGTTTCAAGTAAATAACTCATTGACACTACTGCCATTTAAATTCCTCCTTTTGTTATTAACTTCCATTACTTCGAACTTATACCACTTTATAAAAAGCACCCGATATAAGAATCCATAATGTGACAATTGAAAAGCCAAACATAGTATATCAAAATTATTATGAATTTACAAGAAAAATATATGTATTTAAAAGAAAAAATATGAAAAAAAGATAACATTTATTGTTATCTTTCTGTTAAATTATCTATAGGTCCATTTTCAATGGTACTTTTTACAAAATTATATTTTCCTGTTGTTTTATTTAATTTATATATATGAGTAATAGTTGCTGCTTTATCTAAATATGAATCAACAGAAAGTACCTTACCAGAATCTTTATCTCTATGATAAGTTTTAGAATCTATATATGGACTATTTGCTTCATAATGATTTAAATTATAAATTGTGCAATCAATACTCATATTTTCATCTACTGAGTAATCAACATATATTACTTTTTCTTTTACTGTTATTGTATCATCTGATAAGGTTGCTGATACAATTTTTCTTAAATCAAATTTAATATATGGTAATAAATGTACACCACTTGCACCAAAGATAACTGTATATGTATCATCATCTTTATTGTAAGAATATATAGACATATAAGTGTTTTCTGGTTCTACATTCTCTACTACCTTTATACCTGTTCCTATTGCTTTTTCCTTTTCGAATTTTACATTTTCTCCAAATATTTCTGATATTTTATCTTGAAATAATGAAGCTTTTATTAAATAATAATTTGTACCAAAATCAGATATATCATTAGTTTTAGTAAAATCGGTTTCTTTAAATTGAATACTATCAAATGCTATTTTAGCTAACTCATCTTGAGTAAAGCTTTCATAAGAAATACGATTTTGTTCATATGTATAATCTTTTAATTCATTATATAAGTTTATAAATCTTTCATCATTTAAATTTAAATTTTCTTCCTTTGTTTGGCCAACTTCTTCATCATTTGATTCTTGTTTTTTAAAAACTAATCCCTTACTATAAGCTAAGCAAATTCCTATTATTGCTACTAAAATAATTATTATTAAAATTATAATTTTATTTTTTTTCATTTTAATTTTTCCTCCGATATATGTTTATCTACTATATAAATAATATCATTATAAAATATTTTTTTCAAGTAAATTTTTTATTCCTTAATAGACATAGAAAGTGTAATAGCATTATTTGTTGAACTATCTACAGCATATTGATAAATGCCTATTCCTCTACATAAATGATCATTGGTTGAATCTGTTATGTTATCTTCATAATCTGATATTTTAAAACTAAAACTACTACCTTTACTTATTGTTTGTCTACTATTAGTAATTCTAAAAACTGTATTATCTTTTTTAAAACAAAATAATAAATATCCTACATCATAATTAGGTGCTGTTAAAGTTATAGTAGGATCATTAAATAAATCGGATGGATATACTTCTAATGATGCTGAATTTAAAGTACTACCAGTTTTAACAATATCATAATCTGATATATTCATTTTTGATGAAGTAAATGCATATGACCTATTTGATTTACTACGTATTTCAAATTTTAATTCTCCAATAGATGATTTCGTTAAAGCATCTATTCTTTTAGTATTGTTATTTGCTATTGTAAGTAAGTTATCAATATTACTATTTGCTTCTATTAAAGCTGTTTTAAGTGCATAATTTTTTAAACTATTTTGTATTGTTGTTAATAAGTTTTTTGTTTCTGTTATTGCTGTTGTATTACTTTCTATACTTTTCTTTATTTCTGCTAACTTACTATCTACTTCTGCTTTTGTATATACTTCTGTTGTTGTATCTAATTCGTAGTTTCTATTATTTATTATTCTTTTTGTTACTACTGGTATTATCATTAGTATACCTATTACTACTATTACTACCTTTTTCATACTATCTTCCTTTCACAAAAAAGAGGTTGGTAAATATTTACCCCCCCCCGTTTACATATAGCAAACATGTGTTATTTATATAACTTCGTCTACTTTTTTGAAACTATATTATTATTTTGAAACTGTATATGTTACTTTTGTTGCAGAACTTAAATCTTCACCTATGCTACTTGTTATTACTTTAGTTTCTCCTGCTTTTATTTTGTCTCCTACAAAACCTTTTAAAGTTGCTAAAGTATTACCTGTTGCATCTTCAAATTTTATGATAAATTCTGATAGATATTCATCTTTATCTGATGTATTAGTTACTGATGTAGTTAATACAGTAGTTTCATTTTCATAAATTAATGAAGTTTGTTTCATTTCAAATGATTCTACAGTTTGATCCTTTATTACTCCTTCATTTGTATTTACCTTTACTTCTTCCTTTGGTTGATCTTCTGTAGGTTTTTCTTCTTTTTTACTGCATCCACAACCAGTTGTTAAACTGATTGCGAATACAGAAACTGTTAATAATGCTAATATTTTTTTCATTTTAGTTCCTTCTTTCTATTTTTCTAACTCTGTTAATCTATCTGAGTTATTTTTAATTATTGTTGAAGCTTGTGTTATTTTATCTTGTAATGCTTTTAATTCTGATGTTGTAGCATATATGCTTAAATCAATTGAATTAGCTCCTGAATTAATTGAATTTATATTTGTTATATTAGTTTGATTACTATTTTTAACTTCTGATTCTAATGCATCAAATTGAGCCTTTGTATATGAACCAGATGCAATTCTAACAATTTGGTAATTACTTGCTGCACTTACGTTTCCATTATTAGCCACAGCTCTAAAGTAAACATAATATTGTCCATTTGTTGTAATAGTTTGGCTAGATGTTGATGTAGAACAATTTATCCAACTTCCTCCAGTTTGTGTTGTTGAACTTGTACTTAAGTAGTATTGATAAATCATTATGCCACTTGTTTCAGTTGAAGCATTTGATACACTAATAGTTCTATTTCCAGTAGTCCATGTTGCATTTCCACCTGTAATTTTAGGTGTTGTTGGTGTTCCTGTTGAAATCTTTGTTACTTCATATGTACTTGTTCCTGATGTATTTACTCCATCGCTTGTTAATGCATATACCGTTCCATTTGTTGTGTATTTTATCTCTACATTTCCTGTTACTTTATACCATGTATTTCCACTTAGACTTGTTACCGTACTTCCGCTACATGTACTTGGCATTGTTCCTGTTCCACAACTATTTACTACACTTCCACTTGTTATTGTTCCTGTTACACTACTCTTTACATAATATATTGGACTTGTTATTCCTGTTCCATTATATTCTACTTTCACTGTCTTACTTGTTGAGTATGTATATCCACTCGCTGGTGTTTTGCTTACTAATGTGATACTTGG
>CAKOWF010000002.1 GCA_934122215.1 uncultured Bacilli bacterium
ATATAGTAATAATGAAACAGATAAGCAAAGATAATAAATATTAAAAATTTAATCATATATTTTTGATTAAATTTTTTATTGTCTAGTAAATTTTCATGAATTAATTCTTCTTTATTATTTAAAAATATTTCTTCTATTCTGTCTACCCTACACTTTTCTGATAATAAAATTGCTTCTACTTTATCAATCGCTTTAGTTAAATCATCATTAACAACAACATAATTATACTTTGTTACTTCATTAATCTCTTGATAAGCGATTTTAAATCTGGAAATAATTTTTTCTTTACTATCGTTCCCCTACTAATTAATCTTTGTTTTAATTCTTTCATAGATGGTGGCATAATAAAGATAAATAAAGCCTCAGGTACCAAATTTTTAATTTGCAAGGCCCCTTTAATTTCAATAATTAAAATAACATCAATACCTTTATTTAAATAATCTTCAATTTTATTTTTAGGTGTTCCATAATAATTTCCATTATATTCTGCATATTCCAAGAAATCATCCTTTTTAATGTGGTCTTCAAACTGCTCTTTAGAAACAAAAAAATATTCTTTTCCATTTTCTTCAGTACCTCTAGGGCTTCTAGAAGTCATAGAAATAGAAACCCAAGCATTGATATTATTTCTTTTAATAACTTCATTTAAAATGTTATCTTTACCTGCTCCACTAGGCCCACTTATAACAGTTAAAATCCCCTTTTGTTTTTGTTTAATAATTTCCATAATATCCCTCTTTTTAATATCCTATTATGAAAAAAATTAAGTACAATATCAATAATAAAATTAAATTAAAGAATCAATAATTACCTTGCTTAAAAACAATAATTATTATAAAATATATACTGAGGTGTAAATATGGATAAGGCATATGAATTTTTAATGAATGAAATACATATAAAATATGGAGATTCAGTAGTATTAGGAGTAAGTGGAGGACCAGATTCGATGGCTTTACTACACTTAATGATTAGAATAAAAAAAGCAATAGACATAGAAGTAATTTGTGTACATGTAAATCATAATACAGGTCGTCCAGGTCAAGCAGAAGAGCAAGAAGCAGTAAAGAAATATTGTAAAAATAATAATATTGTGTTTGAAGGTATGACAATTGAAGATTATGGAGATGATAATTTTCATAATGAAGCAAGAAGTAAAAGATATCATTATTTTGAAAAGATAGTTAGAAAGTATAATGCCAAATACTTATTAACTGCTCATCATGGAGATGATTTAATTGAAACAATATTAATGCGTATAGTAAGAGGATCAACGTTAAGAGGATATAGTGGTTTTTCAAAAATAGTAAAAATGGATGGATATACCATACTAAGACCATTAATAAATACAACAAAAGAAGAAATAATTGAATATGACAAAAAAAATAAAATACCATATGCATTAGATTCATCTAATTCAAAGGATGTATATACAAGAAATAGATTTAGAAAATATATTGTTCCAGAATTTAAAAAAGAAGATAAAAACGTTCATAATAAATTTTATAAATTTAGTAAAACATTACTAGAATACAATAATTATATTGATAAACAAGTAGAAAAAATTATTCCAAAGGTTCTTCCACAAAATATATTAAATATAGAAGAATTTAATAAATTAGAAAAAGTTATTCAAATGAAAGTAATATATTATTTTTTAGAAAAAACATATCAAGATGATTTAATGTTAATAACAGATCACCATGCTGAACTTTTATATGCATTGATTGTTTCTAAAAAACCAAATGCTTATATATATTTACCAAATAACTTAAAAGCAGTAAAAAGTTATAATAATTTAACATTTATACAAGAAGAGATAAATAATAATGAGTATGAAATAGAAATAATTAAATACGTTAATCTGCCAAATGGCAAAAATATAGAAGTAGTTTCTTCTAGTAAAGAAAATAGTAATAACATATGTCGCTTATCAAGTGAAGATATAAGTTTTCCATTACGTGTAAGAACTAGAATGGAAGGGGATAAAATTAATATAAAAGGAATGTTAGGAAGTAAAAAAATTAGTGATATATTTATAGATGAAAAAATTCCAACTCATGAAAGAGATATATGGCCTATAGTAGTAGATTCAAATAACGTAGTTGTTTGGATACCAGGTTTAAAAAAATCAAAATTTGACAAATCAAAAGAAGAAAAGTATGATATAATACTAAAGTACTATTAAGGAGGAATATACTATGAATAAAAAAGTAGTTAAAAAAGGAATAGTTCCATATTTAACAATGTTTATATTTATGGCAATAATACTATTTGCTTTAAACATAGGTGGAACTAAAGTAAATGAACTAAGTTATGATGAATTTTTAAATTCAATGAATAGTTCAAATATTGAAGAAATAAATATAACACCATATACAAATGCTAATGTATATCAAATAAAAGGTAAAATGAAAGATTATGGTAAAAATGAAATATTTACTGTAACAGCACCATTAGCAGAAGAAGTAATGGCCCAAATATTAAATGGTCAAAGTACTTATAATTTTAAAGTTAATGCATCAACAGATCCAGCATCATCAACTTTCTTGTTATTTGTAATAAATGTATTACCATTAATAATATTAGTAGGATTAGGATTTTTCTTTATATCTAGACAAATGGGAACTGCAAATAAATCAATGGATTTTGGAAAAAGTAGAGCTCGTTTAAATGAAGATACAAAAAAAGTTACATTTAAAGATGTAGCAGGTTTAACAGAAGAAAAAGAAGAAGTACAAGAATTAATTGATTTCTTAAAGAATCCTAAAAAATTTACAAAATTAGGAGCTCGTATACCAAAGGGTGTACTTTTACAAGGTCCTCCAGGAACAGGTAAAACTTTACTAGCAAGAGCAGTAGCTGGAGAAGCAAATGTGCCTTTCTATTATATAAGTGGTTCTGACTTTGTAGAATTATTTGTTGGAGTAGGAGCAAGCCGTGTTAGAGATATGTTTAAACAAGCAAAACATAATGCACCTTGTTTAATATTTATTGATGAAATAGATGCTGTTGGGCGTCAACGTGGAGCCGGTTTAGGTGGTGGACATGATGAAAGAGAACAAACATTAAATCAATTATTAACTGAAATGGATGGTTTTGGAGCAAATGAAGGTATCATTATAATTGCTGCAACAAATAGACCAGATGTTTTAGATCCAGCACTTTTAAGACCAGGAAGATTTGATAGACAAGTAACTGTAGATCTTCCAGATGTTAAAGGTAGAGAAGAAATTTTAGCCGTTCATGCTAGAAATAAAATATTTTCTAAAGGTGTAAAGCTAGAAAATATAGCTAAAAGAACAGTAGGATTATCTGGAGCAGATCTTGAAAATTTATTAAATGAAGCAGCTTTACTTGCAGTAAGACGTGGTAAAAATATGATTACAATGTCTGAAATAGATGAAGCACATGATAGAGTATTAATGGGTCCAGCTAAAGTTAGTCATAAATATACTGAACATGAAAAGAAAGTAGTAGCTTTCCATGAAGCAGGTCATGCCGTAATGGGACTTAAATTAGATGGAGCAAATGAAGTACAAAAAATTACTATAATTCCTCGTGGAGCCGCAGGTGGTTACAATTTAATGCTTCCAAAAGAAGAAACTTATTTAGCTACAAAAAATGAATTATTACAAAGAATTAGTGGACTTTTAGGTGGTCGTGTAGCTGAAGAAGAAGTATTTAAAGAAATTACTACAGGAGCACATAATGATTTTGAAAAAGCAACTAAAATAGCACGTGCTATGGTAACAGAATATGGTATGAGTGATTTAGGTCCAATGCAATATGAACAACAAGAAGGTAGTGTTTTCTTAGGTAGAGATTACAATAAGAGTCGTAATTTTTCAGGTCAAGTAGCTTTTGAAATTGATCAAGAACAAAGAAAAATTATAAATGAATGCTATGAAATAACTAAAAAAACAATTCATGAAAATAGAGATTTATTAAATTTAATCGCAAATGCATTACTAGAACATGAAACAATTACTAAAGAGCAAATAGAATATTTAGTGGAACATGGTGTAATGCCAGATGAAGATAATGAGATTGATAATAGTGATTTTAAAGAAGCTAGTTTATCAGATTTAACTTTAGTAGAATTAAAAGAATTAGCTAAAGAAAAAGGAATTAAAAATTATTCAAAAATGAATAAAGAAGAATTAATAAAAGAATTAGAAGATAAAATCTAATTCTTTTTTTATGGTTATTTTATGAAATTAATATGCAATTAATAACATATAAAAGTCATGTAAATTTTGATATTACTTGAAAATGTATTTTTTTTATATAAAATATAGTATATAATATTCATAAAAGTAGTGATACAATCAAGTATTATAAAAAATTTATGCAAGAAAAAATTAATAGGAGATATAAGATGAATAATGATATAAAGAATTTTGATAATGCAACCATAAAAAATGATAAACAAATTTCAACCAAAACAAATTTTAATAAAAATGTTGCTGAAAAAATAAAATACGAGTATTTAAAAGAATTAAATCAAAAATTAACCTTATTAAAGAAAATAATAAACTAACAGCAAACAATCAAGAAAATCGAATTATAAGGATGTGAAAATATGGATTCTAATGATATTAAATATTATATAGATAACCGTCTAAAAATAGCAGAAGAACTCAATAAATTTTTAGAAACTTTACCAGAAGAAACCTTGAATAACTTAGAAAAAGCATTAAGCAACAATAATATAGAGCAATATTATAATATAATTGTTAATATTGATCCAAATTTTGTTGATAAAAATAGAATAACAGTATTTTCAATTAAATTACTATTTTTTTTAGAATATTCAAGTGAAACAAAAAAATTATACACAGAAAAAGAATATTTTAAATTGTTAACTAATATTATAGATATTTATGGTGAAAATATAACTGAAATAATTGATTGTAAATATTTTAACATTAATGATTTAGATTTATTAAATAGTAACTTTTCTAAATATTCAAAGGTTTACAAATCAATTCTTAAAGATAAGTTATCAAAATATATAGATTTTGATAATAGCATAGAATTTTTAAAAACAGTTAATCATAATGCGATTACTGAAGATTTGATAATTGAACAATTATCAAATTATAACTTCATAATTAATTCAAGTGTAAGAAAACTCTTAAAAATTTTACCTAATTCAATTTTAGAAGATGGAAAAATTTCAAAAATTATAATAAAAAAATTAAATTATAAAATAAATGATTGTCAAGAATTACTTAATTATTTGCCAGAAAGTGCCTATGAAGATGTTGATTTCTTAAATGAAATTTTGAATGTAGATTCATCTTTATTTGTTGAATTTTATTTTGAACATATTCCAAAAAAAATTAAAGACATTCAGTTTTGGGAAAAAGTTTGCAAAAAATATCCATTCATTAAAATAATTAATAATATACCGAATGAAAAAATAAACTCAGACATTTCACAACAACAATATAATGAATGGAAGGAAAATTTGGTAATTGAATCTATTTTAAATGTTCCGAAGGATGCTTTTATATCTTTTTTTAAAAAATTAGATAATTCTAAGAAAACTGTAAATTTGTGTGAACAAGTTGTTCAATACATTAAATTTAAAGATAAGAATGATATAGAAATTTTTCTAAATTCAATACCAGAAGAATCTAGAACACAAAAAATATATGAAATATTACTTTCAAAATCAAGTTGTATTTTGAAAGATATACCTTTACAGTCGTTTATACCAGATATATCACAAAAACAATATGATAAATGGTTGGAAAATTTAATATTAGTTGCTATTGCCAATAGTAATAATCTAAGCGAAATATATTATAGTATTCCAAATATAAAAATTAATGAAAGAATTTGGAATAAATTAATGGATAAGTATGTAAAAAGAGACAACTATAATAATACTTATGTATTAAATGAAGAAGATAAGAATATACTATCTTTAAAAAATGTTGAATTTGAAAATATAACTCCTCAAATGATTGAAAGAGCCATGAAACAAATTGGGAAATTTGAAGTTATAAATGCACCATGTATTAATAGAAATATTGAAAATTTACATGGTACATCTAAGGAAAAATATTTAAAGTGGCAAAATTCTTTTTCAAAAGAACAAAAAGAAGACTATCAAAAATGGTATGAAAAAATATGGATTGAATCAATACCAGGTTTAGGATATCAAAACGTATATAATAAAGTTCCAAAAGAAGCTCTTACATTTCAATTAAAAAAAGCATGTATAGATTATGGTGATTATATTTCTATAGAAAGAATGCCAATTCCCGAAACGTCAGAAGAATTGATGGAATATCAACAATTAATAATTTATGCATTAAATAAATTTGAAAGTATATTCTCTTCCAATAGTTCTCATCCTATATTTAACTTTGACATATTAAAAAATATATCAACTAAATATATTAATGAAGAAATTATAAATAGAGCCATTCAAATTAGTCCAATATATTTAAAATATGCTGATTTACAAAGTGATAACTTTGACGAACTGCTTGATATTGCTTATAAAAAGAAATTAATAAATATTGGAAGAAATAGGTTAACAACCAAAGAAAAGAATATTATAAAAAAATTTTTTATTAATAATGATAATTTGTTTAGCACCTTGGAATTGGAAATTTTAGATTCAAAAATAGTTGATTGTATTGGTGAATTTAGTTTAGAAAGTATAGTAAGATATCCTAATATTGAAGAATTAATTTTGAAATTATCAAATGATTTGAATGTTTTAAAAACTTTTGAATTTTGTTTAAATAATTTAAAAGAAGATCAAATTTTTCTCGCTCCACTTATTGAAAAAATAATAAAATCAATTAGATTTAATCCTTCTATCTGTGAATTTATTTCCACAAAGATCGATAACAACATTCCGTTTAGTGATTATGAAAAAGCAATTATCCCTTATTTGGCATTAAATTTTAAAGAATGTCATAAAATTACTAATTATGATGAAATAATTAATTATGTTAAAAGAAAAAATGCTGAATTAGAAAATATTATGTTAGATTCAAATTCTACACTATTAGAAATAAAAAATGCCTATTTAGAAAGAACGATTGGTTTAAATTATGAATCTGTTATAAATTTAATAACAATATATGGAAATGATCCAGAATCATTACTTCAAAACTACATAAATATTATTCCAACAGATTATGAAAAACTTAGTGAAAAAGAAGCAATTGAAATTATTATAAAATTGAAAAAATTTATTGAAATAAAAGATATTGATGCTATAAAAATGGATATTTTAAGATTCATCGCCTTAGAAAAAAATAATAATATAGAACAATCATACATTAGATATCAAAAAGCTACTGTATTAGAAAATTTCTTAAGAAGAGCTTATGGACGTGATATTATAAAATCCTTGTCAGAAAATGTAGATTACTTACAAGAAGAATTAGAATTTAATGGTGAAAAATATGTAGTAAGAAAAATTTATGGTAATTTTAATAAAATGGTTAGTTTATTAGATGCATATAGAAAATCTTCAGCTACAGAAGGTGATATGTATGATAGATGGAATACTAATAAAATGGCAAAAAATCATGCTTTATGTTTTAGTTTGATAAATCAATCTAACCCTGGCACTGCTGGTATTAATGGTAAAAATGGTATTATTATCTCCTTTAATGGTTTTATTCCTGATTCTGTATTAGCAGCAGCGCCTTATGATTTAAATACTTTTAATAGCCAGAATACAATAGAAATTGGAAGACAAACTCGTTTTTTCACTGCTAAAAATATGCCTAATTATACAAGAGGAAATTATTCTGAATATGATATAGAAATCCAAGATGTTTCATCAAATAAATATAAAAAAATTCAACCTTCATCAATTATATGTTTTGAAGAAGTAGATGAGGATAGCATCAGAGCTGCTATAGAACTAGGAAAAAAAATAGGACATCAGGTTCCTATTGAGCTTATTGATAGGAGAAAATTAGCAAAAGAAGAAATGAAATATATTATGAATGCATTTACTAGTTTTAAAAATAGTAAAAATATTGATTCTACTTTAGTTGGAGAAATTATTACAAGATTTAATAATGTTAGAAATGCGCATAGATATTCAAGTTTATCTAATGAGTTGATAGGGGAAACCCCAAATTTTGAAAATGAAGATGCCTTATTTAATAAAAAACATTTAAATGAAATTTTGAAAGAATGTATTAATTTAGTAGGAGAAAAAATTCGCGATGGACAAGTTCAAGCTGGTTTAAATGCACTAAAAGATATTAAAAATTATATTTTAGAGGAAAGGCAACACTCATTTTTAATGCCAACTATGTATGAAAAACAAGATATAACAGGAATTGATACAGATATAGATTATGCAATAAATGAATTACAAAGAATTTATGGTCAACCAATTATTAAGCCATTATTAGAAAATTACTCAATAGAAACTTTATTAAAATTAAATAGTCATGAATTTGAATCTATAACATTTAATATTGAGAAAGGACTAAGTGATTTTCCATCTGAACAATTAACACCAACACAAATACTGCAATGTATTGATATATCACAATTACAAAAAGATATATTTGAAATACATGAAGAAGGATTTTATCAAGAAAATCAAATATATGATGAGGAACATATTTCGCGAGTTATCTTATATAGTGAGGTAATTTCAAAAATGGAAGGATATGATGATAAAACAAGAAAACTTTTAGTAGATGTAGCAAAATATTATTCATGTGGAAGACAGTTGGATGTTGCAGAAAATCATGAAAAATATAGTGCCAAATTGGCTGGTAAAGTATTATCAAAAAAATATTCACAGGAAGAAATAAAAATTATTCAAGCTGCAATTGAATTACAAAATTTTAAACCGACAAAGTTAAATTCATTAGAAAAATTTGAAGATGAAAGAAAAATAAAAAATATGGAAATTTGTAATAAATATAAATTAAATCAAGAACAACAGATTATTGCAAATAAAATAGCTAATTGTATTAGTGATGCTGTTATTTTAGATCAAACACGATTTGTAGATAAGGTATATTCATCACCGGAAAGCAGTTTCCTTGGCGATAATAGTTTATTAAAATCATCAACAGCTAAAAAAATGGTCAAATTTAGTTATTCTATGCAAGATTGCTTAGCCCAACAAAAATTGGAAAAATTATCGAATATTGTTAAAATTGATTTTAATGACTTTTATGTAAATTCTTCAGTTATGGAAATTTTCTTTACTGAAATATTTAATGGTAATTCATATCTTACTAAAGATAAAAAAATCATTGAATCACCAATTGTAAAACTTGAATATTTAAAAAATAAATTTCCAGAAATAATAAAATTTAATTTAGGCTCATCTGATGATTTAAGTTTAACTAAAGAACAAATAAATTCAATACAAAATTATATATTACATAGTAATAGATTATCAAATCATTTACAAACTCGCGATCAGGAAGAAAATATAATAAGTAATGGAATGAGTATTTAATTATGAATGTATGGATAGTATTAATAAAAGAGTTAGAAGATAAAAACTAATTCTTTTTTCTTGTAAAATTTATATCTTTTTGCTATACTTTTTTTGGAAGTGATTAAATGGAATATTCACCAAAAAAAATGAATGATATACTAGAACAAAATAATTTTAATTTCAAAAAAAAGTTTGGTCAAAATTTTATAGTAGATGAAAATATTATTAATAGTATTGTAACAAAATCATTAATAGATAAAGAAACATTAGTAATAGAAATAGGACCAGGAGCTGGCTCTTTAACAGCTAAACTAGCAGAATCATCAAAACAAGTATTATGTTATGAAATAGATACAACTTTAAAAGAAATACTAAATGAAAATTTAAAACAATATAATAATGTAGATATAATATATCAGGACTTCTTAGAAGCAGATGTTATAAATGATATAAAAAAATATAATTACAATAAATTATATATAGTTGCTAATTTACCATATTATATAACAACACCTATTATAATAAATGTTATAGAAAAAAAATTAAATGTTGATAAAATGGTAGTAATGGTTCAAAAAGAAGTTGGTGATCGTTTTAAAGCAAATGTTGGTACAAAAGATTACAACTCTTTATCAATATATTTGAACTATTATTTTAATGTAAAAAAATTAATGGATATAAGTAGAAATATCTTTATACCAAAACCAAATGTAGATAGTATAGTAGTAGAATTTACAAAAAAAGAAAATAACTATAACTTAAAAAATGAAGAAATATTTTTTAAATTAATTCGAGATAGTTTTACACAAAAAAGAAAAACAATAAGAAACAATTTAAAAAATTATGATTTAAATAAAATAGAAAAAATATTAAAAAAACATAATCAAGATTTAAATACAAGAGCTGAACAAATAACAATAGAAACATTTGTTGAAATAGCAAATAATTTGACAACTATTTAAAAAAGTACTATAATACCGGGCATTAAAGGGGGAAAATATATGAAACCAATTATAGGTATAGTAGAATGGCCGTATTTAGATAAAGATAATGACTATATATATGAGGTATTAACTCCAATAATAGAATGGGTTATTAGAAGTGGAGGAAGACCATTAGGAATATTTCCAAGTAATATAGAATCATTTGTTGATAAAAGACTAAGTGAAATAACACCAATATCAGAAATAGAACATCAAGATTTGATAGAATCAATTAAATTATGTGATGCTATAATAAAACCTGGGGCAACAAAAATATATGAACATGAAAGAAAAATATATGAATATTGCTATAAAGAAAATATACCATATTTAGGAATATGTGCTGGAATGCAAATGATGGCAGCATATAAAAGTAATATTCAAAATGAAAAGAATAATAGTGATGTAATACATAATTCTAAAGAAATATATAGTCACAAAGTTTTAATTCAAGAATTAACTTTATTAAAAAAATTATTAAATAAAGAAGAAATAATGGTAAATAGTCACCATAATTATCATATTGCTAGTAGCGGATGTCACAATATAAGTGCACTTGCATTAGATAATGTCATAGAAGCAATTGAAACTCCATCACATGATTTTCATATAGGAGTACAATGGCATCCAGAATTATTACCAAAAGAAGATGAGAATAGCCAAATAATATTTGGAGAATTAATAGAGAGTGCAAAAACATATCATAAAAAGAAATAAATGAAGTAGGGGATAAAGAACCCCTATTTTTATTTTAAAATAAAAAAATCAAAAAAAGTCTAAAAAAGTGTTGATTTTCATATAATTTTTATGTATAATGTTGAATGTGTGGCATGCGAAGATGTGTGAGGTTGCTGATACACCAGGTTAAGTTGATAAATAATTTAAAATGATATATCAGGTTTTTACACGGAGCAAGTCTATACTCGATATAGGCGAAGGGAGGACAATATGGCAAAAACTAAAGTTAGTATCAGATTAAAATCTTTTGAACACAAAAGTTTGGATAATGCTTGTGCTAAAATAGTTGAAATTGTTAAAAGAACAGGTGGAGTTGTAAGTGGACCAATCCCACTACCAACTGAAATTGAAAAAATAACAATTTTAAGAGCAGTACACAAATATAAAGATTCAAGAGAACAATTTGAAAAAAGAACACACAAAAGACTTATTGTTATCAATGATCCAAGCAAGGAAACAATCGATGCGTTAACACGTTTAGAAATTCCAAGTGGTGTTGATATTCAAATTAAGTTATAAAAATAAGGAGGAAATAATATGAAAGGAATCTTAGGTCGTAAATTAGGAATGACTCAAGTATTTACAAAATCTGGTAAATTAATTCCTGTAACTGTTATTGAAGTAGAACCAAATGTTGTAACACAAATTAAAACTATGGAAAATGATGGTTACGAAGCAATTCAATTAGGTTTTGATACTAAAAGAGAAAAGTTAGCGACAAAAGCGAGCGTAGGAATTACGAAAAAAGCAAACACTGCACCTAAGCGCTTCTTTAAAGAAATTAGAGGGGTAGACATCAATGCATATACATTAGGTCAAGAAATCTCTGCAGATATCTTTACTGAAGGTGAAGTTGTTGATGTTACAGGAACTAGTAAAGGTAAAGGGTTCCAAGGGGTTATTAAACGTCATAACCAATCAAGAGGACCTATGGGACATGGTTCACATTATCATAGAGGACCAGGTTCAATGGGAACTATGAGACCAATGCGTGTTTTCAAAGGTAAAAAATTACCAGGACATATGGGAACTTTAACAGTAACAATTCAAAATCTTGAAATTGTTTCAGTTGATGTTGAAAATAATATAATCTTAGTAAAAGGTAATGTACCAGGAGCTAAAAATTCATTAGTTACAATTAAAACAGCTGTTAAAAATCCAGGAAAAGTAAATGAATCAGAAGAATTAAATAGCTATGTTGAAGAAACACCAGTAGAAACTGCAAATGAAACTACTGAAGAACCAGTAGAAGAAACTGTTTCAGAATAGGAGGTACAATATGAAAAAATTAAATATTGTTAATCTTAAAGGCGAAAAAGTAAAAGATATCGCTTTAAATGAAGAAGTATTTGGAATAGTTCCAAATGATGCAGTTTTATATGATGCTATCAAATTAGCTAGAAATTCTGAAAGACAAGGTACTCATGAAACAAAAACACGTAGTGAAGTAAGTGGTGGAGGAAGAAAACCATGGAGACAAAAAGGAACAGGACGTGCTAGACAAGGATCTATTCGTGCTGCTCAATGGTATCATGGTGGAGTAGTATTCGGACCACATATGAGAAGTTATGCTAAAAAGATGAATAGAAAAGAAAGACGTTTAGCTTTAAAATCTGCATTAGCATACAAAGCAATTAATAGTGAATTAATTGTTGTAGATTCATTCAAATTAGAAAGTTCAAAAACAAAAGAACTAAAAAATATTTTAAAATCATTAGAAGCAACTAAAAATGTATTAATAGTTGTAAATGAATTAGATGAAAACATTATATTAGCAACACGTAATTTAGAATATGTAAATTTATTACAAGCTAATGAAGTTAATGTTTTAGACATAATTGCAGCAGATAAAATGATTATAGAAGAATCAGCTGTAAAAACTATCGAGGAGGTGCTTAAATAATGAATAATTATAGAGATATAATCAAAGCGCCAATTATTACAGAAAAAAGTTCAGCATTAGCAGCTAATAATGTTATAACATTTAGTGTTGATGTTAGAGCAAATAAAACACAAATAAAACAAGCTATTGAATCAATATTCAATGTAAAAGTTGAAAGTGTTAATACAGTAAATGTAAGACCTAAGAAAAAAAGAGTTGGACGTTATACTGGAAAAACTAATAAAGTAAAAAAAGCAATTGTTAAATTAAAAGAAGGAAGTTCAATAGAACTTAACTAATCCTAAAGGAGGTATATAATGGCTATTAAAAATTATAAACCAATGACTAATGGTACTCGTGGAATGTCAAAATTAGTAAATGAAGAAATTACAACAAGTACTCCAGAAAAATCATTAGTAGTAACATTAAAGAAAAATGGTGGTCGTAATAATCAAGGTCGTATAACTGTTAGACACCAAGGTGGTGGAGCTAAAAGAAAATATCGTGTAATTGATTTTAAAAGAGATAAATACGATGTTATTGGAACAGTAGCAACTATTGAATACGATCCAAATAGAAGTGCAAACATTGCTTTAATTAATTATATGGATGGTGAAAAAAGATACATCATCGCTCCAAAAGGATTAAAAGTTGGAGATAAAATAGTAAGTGGAGAAAATTCAGATATTAAAGTTGGTAACGCATTACCAATCGGAAATATTCCAGAAGGTACATTAGTACATAATATTGAATTAAATCCAGGAAAAGGAGCAAGTCTAGTACGTAGTGCTGGATCAAGTGCTCAAATACTAGGACGCGAAGGAAAATACACATTAATTCGTTTAACTAGTGGAGAAGTTAGAAAAGTGCTTAATGTATGTTATGCTACTATCGGTGAAGTAGGAAATGCCGATCATGAATTAGTTCATATTGGTAAAGCTGGACGTAAGAGACATATGGGTATTCGCCCAACAGTTCGTGGTTCTGTTATGAACCCTAACGATCACCCACATGGTGGTGGTGAAGGTAGAGCTCCAATTGGACGTAAAGGACCAGTTACTCCATGGGGTAAACCAGCATTAGGATACAAAACACGTAAAAATAAAAAATCAACTGACAAATTAATTGTTCGTCGTCGTAAAAAATAGTGAAAGGATGGTATAGATGGCTAGAAGTTTAAAAAAAGGACCTTTTGTTGACAAAAGTCTTATGACAAAGGTTGAAAAATTAAATGAATCTGGAAAAAAAGAAGTAATTAAAACTTGGTCTCGCCGTTCAACAATATTCCCAGAATTTATTGGTCATACTTTCGGAGTTCATAATGGAAAAGAATTTATTCCAGTATATGTAACAGAAGATATGGTTGGACATAAATTAGGTGAATTTGCACTAACACGTAAATGTGGTGGACATGGCGAAAACAAAGATAAGAAATAGTGATCAGGAAGGAGGACTAAAATGGAAGTAAAAGCGATAGCAAAAGGTGTAAGAATTGCTCCTCGTAAATGCCGTTTAGTTATAGATTTAGTACGTGGAAAAAGCGTAGTAGAAGCTGATATTATATTAGGTAATATAAATAAAGAATCTGCAAGATTAAGTAGAAAAGTACTTACATCTGCAGTAGCAAATGCTTGCAATAACTTTGGTTTAGATAAAGAAAAATTATATGTTAAAGAAGCATATGTTAATGAAGGTCAAACAATGAAAAGAATGAAATTTGGTTCACGTGGACACGTAGATCCAATTAAGAAGAGAACAAGTCATATAACAATCGTTGTTAGTGACAATAGATAGGAGGTAAACTGATGGGTCAAAAAGTTAGTCCAATAGGACTTAGAGTTGGAATCAATAAAACTTGGGAATCAAAATGGTACGCAGGTAATAAAGATTTTGCAAAATTTTTAAATAATGATGTTAAAATTCGTAGATTTTTAGAGAAAAAACTAAAAGACGCAGCAGTTTCATGTATTCTTATTGAAAGAAATGCTAATAAAACAGATGTTATTATTAGTACAGCAAAACCAGGTGTTATAATTGGACACAATGGTGAAGACATAGAAAAACTTAAAAATGAAGTTGCAAAATTAGTTAATGAAAATATACAAATTTCAATTAAAGAAGTTAAAAATCCAGATATTGATGCAGCATTAGTTGCAGAAAATATTGCTCACCAAATAGAAAATAGAGTATCATTCAGAATTGCACAAAAAAGAGCAATCAGAAATGCTATGAAGGCTGGAGCAAAAGGAATTAAAACTTCAGTATCAGGTCGTTTAGGTGGCGCTGATATGGCTAGAACAGAAGGATATACAGAAGGAAATATTCCTTTACATACTTTAAGAGCAGATATAGATTATGCTAATAAAGAAGCTGATACTACTTATGGTAAAATCGGCGTAAAAGTATGGATTTATAAAGGTGAAATCCTTGCCTCAAAAGAAAAGGGAGGTAATACTAATGGCGTTAATACCAAAAAGAACTAAATATAGAAGACCTCATAGATTAAGATATGATGGTGTAGCAAAAGGTAATACTGAATTACATTTTGGTGAATATGGATTAATGGCAATGGAAGGTGCTTGGATAACTCAACAACAAATCGAAGCAGCTCGTGTTGCAATGACAAGATATATGAAACGTGGTGGTAAAGTATGGATTAATATATTCCCACACTTATCACTAACTAAAATACCTTTGGAAACTCGTATGGGTAAAGGTAAAGGACAACCAGAAGTATGGGTAGCAGTAGTAAAAAAAGGAAAAATTATGTTTGAAATAGGAGAAGTTAGTGAAGATGTAGCACGTGAAGCATTAAGACTTGCTATGCATAAACTTCCTATCAAATGTAAATTTGTAAAGAAAGATGGTGAAACTAATGAAGAATAGTGAAATCAGAGCTTTAACAAACGAAGAAATAGTTAAAAAAATTGCTGAATGTAAAGAAGAACTATTCAATTTACGTTTCAGTCAAGCCACAGGTAATTTAGAAAAACCAGCACGTATTAATGAACTTAGAAAATTAGTTGCCCGTATGAAAACAATTTTACGTGAACGTGAATTAGAAGTTAAGGAGGGTTAATTAATGGAAAATAAAAGAGAATTAGTTGGAAAAGTTGTAAGTGATAAAACTGATAAAACTATTACAGTTTTAGTAGAAACTTATAAAAATGATCCACTTTATAAAAAACGTGTAAAATATTCTAAAAAATTTGCTGCTCATGATGAAAAGAACGAAGCAAAAATTGGCGATATAGTACGTATCGTTGAAACTAGACCATTATCTAGAACAAAACGTTTTCGTTTAGTAGAAATTGTAGAAAAAGCAATTATTTTATAATTGAAACTGGAAGGAGGATCAATATATGATTCAACAAGAAAGCCGTTTAAAAGTAGCTGACAATTCAGGTGCACGTGAAGTTAGTGTTATTCGTGTACTTGGTGGAAGTAAAGTAAAAACTGGTAATATTGGTGATATAGTTGTTGCAACTGTAAAAAAAGCAACTCCTAACGGTACAGTAAAAAAAGGAAAAGTTGTAAAAGCTGTAGTTGTTAGAAGCAAATTTGGTCTAAGAAGAGAAGACGGATCTTATATTAAGTTCGATGATAATGCATGCGTAATTATTAAAGATGATAAGAGTCCAGTTGGAACTCGTGTATTTGGACCAGTAGCACGTGAATTACGTGACCATGATTTTATGAAAATTGTATCACTTGCTAAAGAAGTATTATAATTTTCAGGAAGGAGAGACAGTATGAACTTTAAGACTGGAGATAAAGTTGTTGTTATTACTGGTAAAGATAAAGGAAAAGAAGGAACAATTACAAAAACTTTAAGAGCTGAAAATAAAGTTATCGTTGAAGGTATAAATGTAGTTAAAAAACATGTAAAACCTCAAGGTAATCAACCTGGAAGCATCGTAGAAGTAGAAGCTCCAATTCATGCTTCAAATGTAATGATAATCGATCCTAAAACAAAAAAAGGTACCAGAATAGGACATGAAATAGATAAAAAAGGTAAAAAAATTAGAGTAAGTAAAAAATCTAATTCAAACCTTGATTAATTGGAAGGAGGGTATTGTTTATGAACCGCCTAAAAGAAAAATATATAAATGAAATCGTACCAAGTTTAAAAGAAGAATTTAAATATGCTAATGTCAATCAAGTTCCAGCATTATCTAAAATCGTAGTTAATATTGGTTGTGGAGATGCTACTACAAATAGTAAGCTATTAGAAGCAGCTATGAAAGATTTAGAGTTAATTACTGGACAAAAACCAGTTGCTACAAAAGCAAAAAAAGCAATTGCCGGATTTAAAATAAGAGAAGGTCAAGCAATTGGTTGTAAAGTAACATTACGTGGAGAAAATATGTATAACTTCTTAGATAAATTAATAAGTATTACATTACCACGTGTAAGAGATTTTAGAGGAATATCTCCAAAAGCTTTTGATGGAAGAGGAAACTATACTTTAGGACTTACAGAACAATTAATATTCTCAGAAATAGAATATGATAATGTTGTAAAAGTTAGAGGTATGGATATTGTATTCGTTACTACAGCTAAAACAAATGATGAAGCATTATCTCTTTTAAAAGGATTCGGTATGCCATTTAAAAAATAATGGATATTAGGAGGATATTATGGCTAAAAAAAGTATGATTGTAAAACAATCAAGAAAACCAAAATTTAAAGTACGTGAATATACTCGTTGTGAAAGATGCGGTAGACCTCACGCAGTACTTAAAAAATATGGAATTTGTCGTATATGCTTTAGAGAATTAGCATATCAAGGACAAATACCAGGTGTAAAAAAATCTAGTTGGTAATTAGAGAAGGAGGGATTGTATGACAGATCCAATTGCAGACATGTTAACACGTATTCGTAACGCTAACGTAATGCGATATAAAGAAGTTGAAGTACCCGCTTCAAAAATTAAAGTAGAAATTGCTAGAATCTTAAAAGAAGAAGGATTCATTAGTGACTACAAAATTAAGAAAAATAATGTACAAAATATTATTTCACTTAATTTAAAATATGGACAAAATAAAGAACGTGTAATTACTGGATTAAAAAGAATTTCAAAACCAGGATTACGTGTATATGTATCAGTAGATAAACTTCCAAGAGTTTTAAATGGACTTGGAATAGCTATCATTTCAACATCAAAGGGATTAATGACTGATAAAGAAGCAAGAAAAGAATCTCTTGGTGGAGAAGTATTAGCATGTATTTGGTAGAAAGAGAGGACATTTTATGAGTCGTATTGGTAATAGAGTATTAGTTTTACCAGCAAACGTAACATTAACTGTTGATGGTAATGTTGTTACAGTAAAAGGTCCAAAAGGAGAACTTTCTACTGAAATAAACAAAAACATTACAGTAACTGTAAAAGATAATGAAGTAATCGTTGAAAGAAAAAGCGATGATTTCAAAAACTTTCATGGTACAGCAAATGCTAATATCAAAAATATGATTATTGGTGTAACTGAAGGATATTCAAAAAATCTTGAAGCAGTAGGTGTTGGTTACCGTTTCAATGTTAGTGGAAATAAAATAACTGTAAACACTGGTAAATCTCATTCAGATATAGTTGAAATACCTGCAGGAATCACTGTAGAAGGTATTAGTAATACTGAAATAGCAATCAAAGGTATTGATAAATGCCAAGTTGGAGAATTTGCTGCTAATATAAGAAAACTTAGAAAACCAGAACCTTACAAAGGAAAAGGTATTCGTTATAAAGATGAATACATTCAACGTAAGGAAGGTAAAAAAGCAGCTTAATTAAATTTAAGTAAAGGAGAGTAATACTATGGTTAATAAAGTAGCTCGTAATGAAGTACGTTTAGCTAGACATGCTCGTGTAAGAAATAAAATTTCTGGAACAGCAACAACACCTAGACTAAATGTATTCAAATCAAATAGTAATATTTTTGCTCAAATAATCGATGATGAAAAAGGTGTTACTTTAGTAAGTGCTTCTTCAATCGATAAAGAATTAAAATTAGCTAACGGTAGCAATGTTGAAGCTGCTACAAAAGTTGGAGAATTATTAGCAAAAAGAGCTAAAAAAGCAAAAATAGAAAAAGTAATCTTTGATAGAGGTGGATACCTATATCATGGACGTGTTAAAGCTTTAGCTGAAGCAGCACGTGAAAATGGATTAGAATTCTAAAAGGAGGGTAACCAATGGAAAAAACAAAAAGAGAACCACGCCCAAAACAATATGAAGAACAAGTAATCAATATTGGAAGAGTAACAAAAGTTACAAAAGGTGGTCGTCATTTCCGTTTCTCAGCAACTGTTGTTGTAGGTGATAGAAAAGGTAAAGTTGGATTAGGTACTGGAAAAGCAAATGAAGTACCAGATGCAATTAAAAAAGCTTCACAAGCAGCAACTAAAAATGTTGTAAAAATTTCATTAGTTGATGAAAGAACAATTCCACATGAAGCAATTGGTGTAAGAGGAGCAAGTAAAGTTATGTTAAGACCTGCTGCTGAAGGTACTGGAGTTAAAGCTGGAGGACCTGTAAGAGCAGTATTAGAACTTGCTGGTGTTAAAGATATTTTATCTAAATCATTAGGATCAAATACAAAAATTAATATGGCATATGCAACACTTGAAGCATTAAAATCTCAAAGAACAATCGAAGAAGTTGCAAAACTTCGTGGTAAGAAAGTTGAGGAAATAAGATAATGAAATTACATACTATGTATGCACAAGAAGGTGCTACAAAAACTCGTAAAAGAGTTGGACGTGGTACTGGTAGTGGACTAGGAAAAACAAGTGGAAAAGGACATAAAGGACAAAATGCAAGAAGTGGTGGAGGAGTAAGACCTGGATTCGAAGGTGGACAACTTCCATTATTCAGAAGACTTCCAAAAAGAGGTTTCACAAATGCAATGTTCAAAACTACATATGCAGTATTAAACTTAGATGATTTAAATAAATTTGAAGAAAACACAGAAATTACACCAGAATTATTAAAAGAAATGGGAATTTTAAAAAATCAATTAAATGGAGTTAAAATTTTAGGAAATGGAACTTTAGAAAAAAAATTAACTGTAAAAGCAAATCAATTTTCTAAAAAAGCAAAAGAAGAAATAGAAAAACTAGGTGGAAAAGCAGAGGTGATTTAAAATGTTTGCAGAATTCAAGCAAATATTTAGTCCCAAAAATAAAGATTTAAGAAAGAGAATATTATTCACATTTCTTGCTTTATTTATTTTTAAGCTTGGAACAACTATAATAGTACCAGGAATCGATGCTGATAGTTTAGGAACAAATAGTTTAGGATTTTTAGATTTAATGAATGTAATGGGTGGAGGAGCACTTGAGAAATTTTCAATATTTGCTCTAGGTGTTGCACCATACATTACAGCATCAATTATTATGCAATTATTACAAGCAGATATAGTTCCATATTTTGCAGAATTATCTAAGCAAGGTGGAACAGGAAGAGCAAAATTAAATAAAATTACAAGATATTTAGGTATAGCTTTAGCATTTATACAAGGTTATATATTCTCATTTGCATTTGTACCAAATGGTACACCAGTAGAATATTTAACTTTCGCACTTATTCTAACAGCTGGAACATCATTACTACTATGGATTGGTGATCAAATAACAGCTAAAGGAATAGGTAATGGTATATCATTATTGATTATGGCTGGTATAATAGCTACATTACCTAACATGTTTTACCAAGCATGGACTGGATTAGTAGATTTTACTACTACACAGACTATGTTATTTGGAATTACAAAGTTTGCTATATTTATAATTGTATATATATTAATTATTGTTGGAGTTGTATATATTGAATGTTCTGAAAGAAGAATACCAATTCAATATGCTAACAAATCAACAATGGTACAATCTAAAAATTATATTCCATTCAAATTAAATTCAGCAGGAGTTATGCCAGTTATATTTGCCTCAATTGTTGTATCAATACCAAATATAGTTGCAGCAATAACTAAAAATGAACAAATTAAATTATTTATAGATAAATACTTATCTTATTATTCATCAATAACTGGATTTATATTATATGTTGTTTGTATATTTGTATTTGCTTACTTTTATACATTCTTCCAATTAAAACCTAAAGAACTTGCTGAAGATATAAATAAAAATGGTGGATTTATACCGGGAGTAAGACCTGGTGATGAAACCGTAGATTATATTAGCAAAGTGTTAAAAAGAATAACTACAATAGGAGCATTAAGTTTAACTATTCTAGCAGCAATACCAATACTTTGTGGATTTATTCCAAATTTACCTTCTAGTATTAGACTTGGAGGAACAAGTTTATTAATAGTTGTTGGTGTAGCGCTTGAAACTTATAAACAATTATCTAGCGAACTTGTAACACGTAATTATACAAGAGGTAGAAGAAGATAATGAGGATAGTATTTATTGCCCCACCTGCAGCAGGTAAAGGTACACAATCTAATTTATTGAGTAATGAATTAAATATTGAACACATATCAACAGGAGATCTATTAAGGGAAGAAATAAAAAATGGTAATAAAGAATTACAATCAATTATTGAATCAGGAAATTTAGTAAATGATGAAATGATATTATCAATACTATCTAAAAAAATTAGTAACTTAGATAGTTATATTCTTGATGGCTTTCCAAGAACAATAAATCAAGCTGTTTCATTAGATGACCTATTAAAATCTGAAAATGAACAAATAGATTATGTTATATATTTATCATTAGATAAAGAAACGGCAAAAAAGCGCATTTTAGGTAGAGTATCATGTCCAAAATGTGGTAGTGTTTATAACACGATGATTGATGGCATGAATTCAAAAATTTCGATGGTATGTGACAATTGTAATTCACAACTTACAAAGAGAATTGATGATACAGAAGAAACTTTAAATAAAAGGTATGATACCTATATTAAAGAAACAGAACCATTAATTCAATATTATAAAGATAAAGGAGTTTTATATCAAATAGATAGTTCTAGAGATACTATAACTGTTTATAATGATATAAAAAATTTGATTAATGATTAGTATTAAATCTGAACGTGAAATAAATTTAATGCGTGAAGCAGGTAGAATTGTAGGAGATACACATCATTACTTAGAAAAATTTTTAAAACCAGGAATAACTACTATAGAACTAGATAAATTAGCTAATGATTTTATTCTTAGCCAAGGAGCAACTCCTTCTTTCAAAAACCTATATGGATTTCCAGGAACAATATGTATATCAATAAATGATGAAGTTGTTCATGGAATTCCAGGTAAAAGAAAGTTAAAAGATGGTGATATTATTAAACTAGACATTGGTGCTTGTTATAAAGGATATCATGGAGATTCAGCTTGGAGTTATGTAGTAGGAAAACCAAGTAAAGAAATTGATTATTTAATGAAACATACAGAAGAAGCTTTATTTGCAGGTTTAAACCAAATAAAAGCTGGGGTTCATTTAGGCGATGTTGGGAATGCTATTGAAGAAGTAGCAAATAAATATAATTTAGGAGTAGTCCAAGAATTAGTTGGACATGGAATTGGTACTAAGGTTCATGAAGAACCAGATGTTCCAAATTATGGTAAAAAAAATACTGGACCTATCTTAAAAGAGGGAATGACTATTGCGGTAGAACCAATGTTAAACTTAGGTACAAGAGATGTATCAATGTTAGATGATGATTGGACAATAGTAACTGATGATGGACTTCCTTCGGCACATTTTGAGCATACAGTATTAGTAAAAAAAGATGGGTATGAAATTTTAACAAGGAGGTAATTAAATGCCAAAGAAAAATGTTAATAAAAAACCAATTGAAAATGAAACTGTAAGTAAAAAATCAGCAATTGAAGTAGAGGGAAAAGTATTAGATGTTTTACCTGGAGGACAATTCAGAGTAGAACTATCAAATAAACATACTGTAGTGGCTCACGTTTCTGGTAAAATCCGAATGAACTATATTCGCATTTTACCGGGTGATACAGTAGTTTTAGAATTATCAGAATATGATTTAACACGTGGGCGTATAACCTATAGAAAATAGGAGGGTAGAATATGAAAGTTAAACCATCAGTAAAACCAATCTGTCCAGATTGTAAAATAATTAAAAGAAAAGGATCTTTAAGAGTTATCTGTAAAAATCCAAAACATAAACAAAGACAAGGTTAATAGGAGGTGTTTTATGGCACGTATTAAAGGTGTAGATATACCAGATAATAAAAGAATCGAAATCGCATTAACTTATATTTATGGAATTGGTAGAAGTTTATCAAACCAAATATTAAATGATGCTGGTGTAGATATCAATAAAAGAGCAAAAGATTTATCAAATGATGAATTAAATCAAATTCGTAACGAAATTGATAAATACACAATCGAAGGTGATTTAAGACGTGAAGTAAATATGAATATTAAAACTAAAATGGAAATTAATTCATATGAAGGAACTCGTCATAAAAAAGGATTACCAGTAAGAGGTCAAAGAACAAATAGAAACGCAAGAACTCGTAAAGGTAAAGGTAAAACAGTAGCTAATAAGAAAAAATAATAAACTGTAAAAGGAGGTTATATATATGGCTTATAAACCAAGAAAACGTAAAGTTAAGAAAAATGTACCAGAAGGTAGAGCATATATTCGTTCAACTTTCAATAACACTATAGTAACACTTAGTGATAAAGAAGGTAATGCACTTAGTTGGGCATCTGCTGGAACATTAGGTTTTAAAGGAAGTAAAAAATCAACTCCATTTGCTGCAGGTATGTCAGCTGAAGCTGCAGGACGTGCTGCATATGATATGGGAATGAGAAAAGTAGAAGTTTTCGTTAACGGATTAGGTTCTGGACGTGAAACAGCAATTCGTTCATTACAAACAGCTGGTCTAGAAATTTTATCAATCACTGATGTAACACCTGTACCACATAATGGATGTCGTCCACCAAAACGTCCTCGTGGATAATAGAAAAGGAGTGATTAAATTGTTAAACTTTGAAAAACCAATATATAAAATAACAGATTATATAGAAAATAATAATTATGGAAAATTTGAAATTGAACCTTTAGAAAGAGGTTTTGGTATTACTTTAGGTAATGCACTTAGAAGAGTAATGTTATCAAGTATGCCAGGTAGTGCAATAGTAGCTGTAAAAATTGAAGGAGTAATGCATGAATTCCAAACTATGGAAGGTGTAGTAGAAGATGTAACATCTATCGTCCTAAATTTAAAAAGTGTTGTTGTTAAAAAGAACTCTGAAGGCATTTCACGTGCTCATATTTCAGTTTCAGAAGAAAGAACAGTAACAGCAGCAGATATTGAATCAGATGATGATATTGAAATCATTAATCCAGATCAAGTTATTGCAACTTTAGCTAAAGGTGGAAAATTAGAAATGGAACTAATAATTTCTAATGGTAGAGGATATGTACCTTCTACAGAAAATAAATCATTTGTAGAAGAAGAAAAAATTGGATTTATTCCAATAGATGCACTATATTCTCCAGTTGAAAGAGTTAGTTATGATATTGAAAGTGCTCGTGTAGGACAAGATGCAAATTATGATAAATTAATTATGTGTGTAACTACAAATGGATCACTTCGTCCAGAAGAAGCAATGGCACTTGGAGCTAAAATATTAATTGAACATTTAAATATTTTAACTGATTTAAGTGAAATAGCAGATACTACTGGAGTTATGAATGCAAAACAAGAAGATTCTAAACTTAAAAAATTAGAAACATCAATAGATGATTTAGATTTCTCTGTTAGAGCTTATAATTGTTTAAAAAGAGCCGGTATTAATACTTTAGGCGATTTAACAGAAAAAACTGAATTAGAAATGATGAAAATACGTAATTTAGGTAAAAAATCTTTAAAAGAAGTAATAGATAAAATTAAAGATATGGGACTTAAATTCCGTGAAGAAGATTAGAACGGAGGATTAATATGGCTTATAGAAAGTTAGGTAGAACTTGCAAACATAGAAGAAGTATGTTAGCAAATTTAACTAAAGACTTAATTATGAATGAACGTATTGAAACTACTGAAACTAGAGCTAAAGAAGTAAGAAAATTTGTTGATAAAATGATTACTTATGGTAAAGATGGTTCATTAGTTTCAAGAAGAAAAGCTTTAGCGTTTATGCAAAATGATACAGAAGCAACTAAAAAAGTATTTGACGATTTAGCTAAACGTTATGCTACTCGTAATGGTGGATATACAAGAATAATTAAACTATCTGAGAGAAGAGGAGACGACGCTTTAATGGTAGTTTTAGAATTAGTTGAAGGAGATGCTAAATAAGCATCTTTTTTAATTAATTAATAAAAATATTTAAAATTATGATATAATTAATGTGGTGTTGTATATGGAAATAAACTATTCTAATAATTCATTTAAAAGTAAAATTATAAAAATATTAATTAGATTGTCCGGTTTTAAAAAAAATACCAGTTCAATAACTAATACACAAAAACATATATCAAAATGTATAAATAAGAAAATAAATAAGAAATTTTTTAGAAAAATGACTAAATTAAGTTATAATGGATATACATTTTATACTTGGAATGGAAATGTAGAAAATAGTAGAGATTCATTTTTACTATATATACATGGTGGTTCTTTTATAGATAAGCCATTAAACATTCAATTAAATTTTGTTAAAAAAGTCGCAAAAAAATTAAATTCAACCTTGATAGTTCCATTATATAAAACAATTCCTACAGGAAATTCTCAGAAATTATTAGAAGAAATGAAAGTCATATATCAAATGTTATTAAAACAACATAATAAAATTTATTTAATAGGGGACTCAGCTGGAGGCGGAGCAGCATTATCCTTAAATTTAGTATTAAAAGAAGAAAAGATTAGTAAACCTAGCGGTACTATTATGTTAAGTCCATGGTTAGATTTATCATTATCAAATCCGAAGATAGTTGAAAAAAAGGATATTGTATGTTCTATACCAGGAAATAAATATTGTGGTAAAATATGGGCTGATGAATATGATATTAAGGATTATAAGGTAAGTCCTATTTATGGCAATTTTGATAATTTAAATAAAGTTTTTATCTCATGTGGTGGTAATGAAATATGTCAACCAGATTGTATAAAACTTGTTGAAAAGTTAAAAACAATGAAAATAAATTATAAATTTGTTCAATTTGAAAATCAATTTCATAATTTTGAACTTTATCCAATTATCGAATCTAAAATATTAATAGATGAAATATATAAATATATTGTAGGGGGATGTTAGTATGCTACAAAAATTTTTATCAATAAAAGAATTAGAATTATTATCTACTGAAGAAAAAGAAAAATATTATCAAATGGTTAGGGAATATTGTAATTTGATTAAAGTTAATATAGAATCAAAAAAGATTAGTAAAAAAATTATTTCTTTATTAGCGCCTCACCTAAGAAAATATAAACTAGAAATATATGGCGATGAAAATATTCCAAAAGAAGATTCAGCAGTTTTTATATGTAACCATTCAAATTCACATGATTTTTTTACATCACAAGAAGTATTTAATCAATTGAATAGAAACGTTACTCCATTTGGTGCATCTGATTGCTTGAACTTTCTAAGTTTGCAAATGTTTAAATTAGGTGATGTAACTTTAATTGACAGAGATGATAGAGAATCATCATTAAATGGATTGATGAATTTCACAAAAAAAGTTATTGAAGGTGAGGATGGAATAATTTTTGGAGAAGGTACTTGGAATTTACACCCTATTAAACCTATGCAAAGCATAAAAGTAGGTGGTACCCAATCAGCAATCATAGCAGATAAGGTAGTTATTCCAACTATATTTGAATATGTTGAAGTCCCTGATATAGTATCAAAAGAAAATGAAATATATTCTAGATGTATAGTTGAATTTGGAAAACCAATAATTGTTAAATCTGAAGATAATATTATAGAAAAAACAAAATTAATTCAATTTACATTAGAAGAAATGCGAAAGAATTTATGGAAAAAATTAGGTATAAAAAGAGAATCATTAGATGATATAAATAAGCAAGTATACTTAAATCATACATATATGAAAAAATTTAAAGGATTAGGTTTTGAATACGATTCAGATCACGAATTTCAATATTTGTTAAAAGATAAACAAGGTAATTATGAAAATGAATATACATTAAATGAAAATAATGAATTTGTACCAGGAATAACACACAAAAAATAATATTTTTTGTGTTTTTTGTTGTGTTTACAAGCAAATTTAATTTTGATATAATTATAATTGGTGATGTAGAATGTCAAATCAATACTTTTCAATTTGTGGATTACTATGTATTATTTTACTTATGGTTGTATTTTTCTGTAAGAAAAAAATTAACTCTATTGAAACAAAGATTTATGGAATAATGCTTATTTGCAGTTGTATTGATGTGCTATTGGTAATATTGGAAGTTTCATTTGGCTATATGAATTTAGCCAGTATTCCATATGATTTATTAAAACTTTTAAATAAAATAGATATGATTTATTATGTTTTATGGCCAACATTATTATTTTTATATATGTATTATATTACTTACAAAAATGAACAAAAATATATGCAGTTTCGTAATTTTTGCTTTATTTTAGATGCCATATTTATTATTATAGAATTTCTTTTACCAATAAATATTATTAATAATAATGGAGAAATGGGAGTAGATGGTATGGCAACAAATTTCGTATTATTAATTGCAACTATATATTTTATTGCAATACTTGTTGTTATATTAAGAAATTTTAAGTCTATTAAATTAAAAAAATGTATTCCATATATTACTTTAATTATTTTTATGGTATTAGCAATCTATTTAAGAAACCTTTCACCAACATTAATTGTAATTCCTGCAATAATGGTATATATTGATATGATTATGTATTTTACAATAGAAAATCCAGATTTAAAGTTGTTAAATGAATTTTATAGAGTAAGAAAAAAAGAAGAAAATAATAATGATGCCAAAAATGAATTTTTAGCTAATATATCAAAAGATATTAAAACACCTATTGCCAATATTAAAGCAATATCTAGTGAAGCTCTAAATAGTAATGATCCAGAGATATTAAAAAATGAAATAAGAAAAATTCAAAGTTCAACTAGTACCTTAAGTCAATTAGTTAGTAACATATTAGACATTAGTGATATAGAAAAGCAAAAATTAGGCATTAAAATGAATAAATATCAGGTATATAACATGTTTAATGTTATAAGTAAATCATTTGAAAAAACTGTAGATAGTAATATTGAATATCGTTTTAACTATGATAAAAGTATTCCAGATTTTTTATATGGTGATTCAATTAGAATTAAACAAATAGTCAATATAATATTAGAAAATTCAAGAGAATATACAGAAAAAGGTTTTATAGAATTAAGGGTCAATTCTATCATTAAAAATGATATTTGTAGATTAATAATAACAATAGAAGATTCTGGAATAGGAATATCAAGTGATAAATTAGATCATTTATTTGATAAAGAAAAAATATATAGTGATAAAACTTTAAAAATAATAGACGATAATAAAAATAACTTAGGAATAGCTAAATCAATTATAGATTTAATGAATGGTAGTATAACAGTTAATAGTGAATTAGGGATAGGAACAAAAATCACTATAGCAATAGACCAGATAATTAATAAAGAAAATAAAACAAATATTGAAGAAACTGTAGATCAATATGAAAAAATGCTTTTAAAAAAGAAAAAAGTATTATTAGTAATTAGTTCACCAGAATTAAGTAAGAAAATTAATTCTTATTTAAAAAAATCATCTTATGACATTATTGAAGTAATAGGTGGTCAACCATGTTTAGAAAAACTTCGAAATAAAGAAAAATATAACATAATATTAATAGAAGAAAATTTACAAAAATTAAGCAGTGAAGATACATTAATAAAAATAAAAGATACTCCTGGTTATAAAATACCTGTTGTACTTATATCAAATAACAAAGGATTTGGTATGAAAGAAATGTATCAAGAAAAAGGATATAAAGATGTAATTTTTATGCCAATTAAAAAGAATGAATTACTTGAAATTATAAAAAACAATCTTGATTAAATTCAAGATTGTTTTATTTGACAAGTAAATTAACTTATGTTAGAATATCATTTACATCAAAAGGGGGAGAAAATATGGAAGAAGAATTAAATATATCTTCATTATTAGAATTGTTTAAAAAATGGTTTTTGTTAATTTTGCTATTTACTTTAATAGGTTTAGGTTCAGCAATATTTTATGGCTACTCATCACCTATTATATATGAAAGTACGACAACTTTATATGTAGAACCACAAGTAAATTCTAGTATAGTAGACTATGAGGGAATATTAACTAATAGTAAAATGATAAAAACTTACAAACAAATTATTAAGAGTAGAAAAATAGTAAATAAAGTAATTGACAATTTAAAATTAGATATAACTTATGATAAATTAATTGATATGATGACAATCTCTGCAGTATCCGACACTGAAATGTTATCAATAAATATTAAAAGCGAATATTATCAACAGGCTACAATTATAGCAAATGAGTTAGCTAATGTTTTCATTGATCAAATGAAAATTGATATGGGTATAGAAAATATAGTGGTAATTGATCCAGCTATAGATAATTTAACACCAGTAGAACCAAATATGATGAAGTTATCATTATTAGGACTACTAGCAGGAATTATGTTTGGATGTGCCTTTGCTTTTATATTAGAAACAATGGATAATAAAGTAAAAAATCATGATGATGTAAAAAAATATCTAAAAATTAAAACTATAGGTATGATACCAAATTACAATGTGGTAAATGATCAAAAGAAAAAAATAAATACAATTAGTAAAAATACAAATATTAAAATATTAGATGAACCTAATAATATAGCTTCAGAGTCAATTAGAATGTTAAGAACAAATTTAAATTTTATGGATTTAAAAGTAATAAATGCTGTTTCAACTGTACCAAGTGAAGGTAAGACAGAGGTATTAACAAATTTAGCATTATCATTCGCATTATTAGAAAAAAGGGTAATATTAGTTGACTGTGATTTAAGAAAACCAAAAGTACATAAAAATTTTGGATTATGTAGAGGTATAGGTGTTAGCGATATTGTAATATCAAAAAATAAATTAAACTATAAAGAAGCAATTCAAACATATACAGATAAAAAAAGTAATATATCAATAGATGTGTTAGCAGCAGGTTCTAAAGTGTCAAATCCATCAGAATTAATAAATTCAAAAAGTTTCTCAAATTTAATTCAAAATTTAAAAGAAGAATATGATCTAGTACTAATAGATTGTCCACCTATATCATCAATGACTGATGGTATGTTAGTTTCATATTTAAGTGATGGTACAATATATGTAATTGAATCAGAGCGAACAGATTATCAAGTAATCAAAAGTTGTTTAGAAGAATTAAAATCAAATAAGGCTTTCATATTAGGTGCAGTATTAACAAAAGTTAACATAAAAAATCAAAAAAAACTATATGGCTATAAATACGATTATTATTATGCAAGTTATGATAAATAATATAGTAGATATACATTCACATATTATATTCGGTGTAGATGATGGTGCCGAAACTATAGAAGATAGTATTAAAACACTAGAATTATTAGAAAAATTAAATATAAAAAAAGTAATATGTACTCCACATTTATGCCAAGGTAATATTGACCATATAAAAAAGATAAAAGAAAATTATTTAAAAATTAGGGATATAGCCAAACAAAAAAATATTGATTTATATTTGGGGTCAGAAATATTAATAACACCAGAAACTTCAAATTTATTATTAAAAAAAAGATTAAGATCTTTAAATGGAAACAAATATGTATTAGTTGAATTCAAAAGAAATGAAAATATGGAAGAAGATAAAGCAATATCATTATTAGAAGAAATAATAGATGTTGGATACAAACCTATATTAGCGCATCCGGAGTTATATATAAATTATAGGAATATAAAATTTATCAAAAAATTAAAAGAAATAGGCATATTATTACAATTAGATGCAAGTAGTATTTTAAGAAAAAAAACATCAAGAAAAATATATAAATATAGTAAGAAATTATTAAAACTTCATCTAATAGATATTATTGCTAGTGATAATCATTCCAATAGCAAAAGAAATTATTTAGTAATGAAAGAAGCATATAAAGTTATAAACAAAAAATATGGAAGAGAATATGCTAAAATATTATTTAGTACTAATCCATATGAAGTGTTAAACTAATGCTTCTTTTATTGATTTTATTAAATTAATATTATATAATCAGTAATAGGATAGGTGTTAAAATGAAAAAAGGATTTACATTAATAGAATTAATAGCTACTCTAGTTATATTATCAATAGTAGCAATAATAGTTGTACCAAACATAGATAAGAATTTTAAAAAAATGGTAAAAGGTGTAACAGATGTTCAAAAAGAGGCAATCATAGAAGCTTCAAAAAATTGGGCAAATGACAACATAAATAGTATGCCAAGTGTAAATGATGGAGTTGTATACGTATATTTAAAAGAATTAAAAGATGGTGGATATCTATCAGAAAATGTATATAAAAATACAGATTTAACAGAATATAATGACAACATTTTTATAGAAATAACTTGCAAAGTAATAGAATCAGATCAAAATAATAATAATAACTATAAATATAATTATAATTTATATGACACAAATGAAAAATTATTAATTTTTTTAGCAACCAAATATGCAAAAAATAATACTATTTCTAGTACAACAGTTTTATCAGTTCCAACATTATTACAATATTTACCAAATGAATTAGTTGATTTAAAAGTAGAAAATAAATTAAAAAGTATAGAAGAGACAGGTTTAATTAGTAATTCAACAGTAACTATAGAAAATAAAAATGGAATCTATAACTATATTGTTCAACAATAAAAAGATATAGCTAACCTAATGCTACATCTAAAATCATCATTATAGAAAAACCAATTAATGTAAAAAGGGCCATAATTTCCTTTTTTTTATTTGATTGACTCTCAGGTATTAATTCTTGTACAACAACGTATATCATTGCCCCAGCAGCAAATGCTAACAAAAATGGTAATAATAAACGAATTTTTGTTACAAGTAAGGCACCAATAACAGCAGATATAGGTTCAACTATTCCACTCAATTGTCCAAAAAAGAATGCTTTTTTTCTACTCATACCTTCTCTTCTAAGTGGTACACTAACAGCTGTTCCTTCCGGGAAATTTTGTAAACCAATTCCTAGAGCTAATATTAATGAACTTGCAATCGTTGCCCCTTCAAGTCCATAATTTAATGATCCAAATGCTACACCAATAGCTAATCCCTCAGGAATATTATGTAAAGTTATAGAGAATATAAGCATTAGACATCTTTTAAAACCATCTCGTTTCTTCAAAAAATTATTATCAAAATGGTTGAATAATTTATCTCCAATAAATAATAATATACCACCACATAAAAATCCTATAGAAGCAATAATCCACGAACACATATTTAAATTGTTAGCCATTTCTATACTTGGTTCTAAAAGCGACCAAAAAGAGGCAGCAATCATTACACCAGCAGCAAACCCTAACATTGCATCCATAATATTTTTATTTGGCTTTTTAAATATAAAAACAATAGCAGCACCAATTGCAGTAATACCCCATGTAAATATAGTAGCAAGCAATGCCTGAGTAACATGATTTAAATTATAAAAAAATTCCATTTAATCCCTCCAGCACTATCATGATATGTAATAATCATATTATGGTATAGGCAATTATGTAATTATGCAAAAATATAGTATAATATATTAGGTAGTATGAAAAACAAAATAATAGTTAATACAAAAATATTAAATTAATTATTGAAAATTATGTTACAATATAAAATAATGTCATTAGGCATATATAAATAATTAATAGGAGGGAAATATGTCATTTACTAGTGTTGTAAAAAATGAAGTAAGCAAATTACAGAACCAAGATATAGAATATATATCTGAGTTATCTGCTATTTTAAGAAATATTGGAATAATAAGTAATACAATAAAGATAACAAGTGAAAATGCTAGTGTAACTAGAAGAATATTTAGTTTGATAAAAGATAAATATAATGTTGTTCCAAATATAACAGTAAGACGTGGTTTCAATTTTAATAAAAATTATATCTATATTTTGGAAATAACAAATAAAATAAAAGAAATAACTAATGATTTATCACTTGATACTAGTATACCAAAACAATATATTTACGATGATTTAGAATTAATTAAAGCATATTTAAGAGGAGTATTTTTAAGTGTAGGTTCTATAAATGATCCAAAAAAATCACGATATCATTTAGAATTTTTGGTTAATGATTTGGAATATGCTAACTTTGTATCAAAACTTTTAAATATGTTTGATTTAAATAGTAAAGTAATTAAAAGAGAAACTAAATATATGATATATATAAAAGAAGCCGAAAAAATAGGAGATTTTTTAAAAATAATTCAAGCAACAGAGGCACTATTTTATTACGAGGATATAAGAATATATAGAGATCATAAAAATATGACAAACAGATTAAATAATTGTGAACAAGCAAATGTAGATAAAACAATAATAACGGCTAATAATCAAGTAAAAGAAATAGAAAAAATAATGGATTCTGGAGGATTAGATTTATTAGATTTAAAAACAAAAGAAGCAGCAATATATAGATTAAAATATAAAGAAGCATCATTATTAGAACTTAGTGAAATTATTAGTATAGAAACTGGTAATAAAATAACTAAATCAGGACTACATCATAGATTTAAAAAAATAAGTGATTTAGCTAGTAAAATAAAATAGCTTGTATCATATATGATGAATTACAAAATTATATAATATGTAAAAATATAAAGCTACAAATTTATACAAAAGTAAGATTAAAAATATTACAAAATGAAAAGACATAACAAAAAAAATATAGTATAATAATAAATACAGGTGATAATATGAAAGTAATTTTTATAAAAGATTTAAAAGGTCAAGGAAAAAAAGATGAAATAAAAGAAGTAAAAGATGGATATGCTCAAAACTTCTTAATTAAAAATGGATATGCCATTAAAGCATCAGATAGTAATATGATAAAATTTCAAAAACAAAAAACAATAGAAAAATTAGAAGAAAATCTTTTGGTAAGAGAAATGGAAGATTTAAAGAAAAAATTAGAAAAAGAAAATTTTGAAATAAAAGTAAAAACTGGTAAACAAGATATGATGTTTGGAGCAGTATCAATAAAACAAATAAAAGAATTATTGATAGAAAAGGGTTATAAAATAGATAAAACAAAAATAAACATTGATCATCAAATAACAAGTTTAGGTGTACACAATGTAAATATAGAATTACACAAAAACGTAGTAGCAACAATAAAAATAAAAGTAACAAAGTAGGTGAAAATATGGCAGAAAAAATAATACCACATAATATAGAAGCAGAACAATCAGTAATAGGGGCAATGTTTTTAACAAAATATGCTCAGGAAAGAGCAATAGAAACATTGACAAGTGATCAGTTTTATTTGGATGCCCATGGTAAAATTTTTAATGCCATTAAATTTTTATCAGAAAATGGTAAACCAATAGACATCACAACTATATCAAATGAATTAGAAACAAGAAAAGAATTAAAACAAATAGGTGGAATGGACTATCTACTTAAAATAGCAGATATAGTACCATTAGCAACCAACATAGATGAGTATATTAAAATAGTAGAAGAAAAAGCAATATTAAGAAGATTAATAGATGCCAATATAAAGATAGAAACAGAATGTTATGAGTCAACTGATTCAGTAAGTGATATTTTAGATAAAGCAGAAAGTACAATTTTAAATGTAGTAAAAACAAGAAAAGGTTCAGAATTTAGAACTATTCAAGATGTATTATTCAAAACTCAAGCTAACTTAGAAGAATTATCAAAAAACCGAGGCGAAATAACTGGACTTAGAACTGGATTTAATGAATTAGATAGAATAACTTCAGGTCTTCATGAAAATGAACTTATAATTATAGCGGCTCGTCCTGGTATGGGTAAAACAGCTTTTGCTTTAAATTTAGCAGTAAATGCTGCTACACTAAATGGATCAACAGTAGCTTTATTTAATATGGAAATGGGTGCAGAACAATTAGCGACTCGTATGCTATCAAGTGTTGGACAAATAGATAATAATAGATTAAGAAGCGGTAATTTAGAACATAAAGATTGGAAACGAGTTAATGAAGCAATAAGTAGATTAGCAGATACTAATATTTTTATGGATGATACCCCAGGTATGACTATAGGAGAAATAAGAGCTAAATGTAGAAGATTAGCAAGTAGTGAAAAAGGATTAGGAATAATAATAATCGACTATTTGCAATTAATTACAGGTTCTACAAAAGGAACAAACAGACAACAAGAAATAGCAGAAATATCTCGTTCGCTAAAAACAATGGCAATGGAATTAAATGTACCAGTTATTGCTTTAGCCCAATTATCTCGTAGTGTAGAACAAAGAGATGATAAAAGGCCTATTTTAAGTGATTTAAGAGAATCAGGTTCTATTGAACAAGATGCCGATATAGTGGCATTCCTTTATAGAGAAGATTATTATACAAAACAAGTTTCAATAGACGAACATACAAGTAAGAGTACATTAATAATTGCTAAACATCGTAATGGTATTACAAAAGATATTGATTTAATATTCAAACTAAATACAAGTACATTTTTAGATTATCAAAATGAAGAAACAGTAGGTGAGTAATTTGAAAAGAAAGTCCATTATAATACTAATAATAAGTAGTATATTAATAGTTTTCTTTGGATTTCAATACAATAGAGGTATTAAAGCATATACTTTATATAAAGTATATTTAGGTGATGAAGTAATTGGAACAATAAATTCAAAGGAAAAATTAGAAGAATATATTGATGAACAAAATACAAAGTATAAAGAAGAATATAATGTTGATAAAGTATATTCACCAAAAGGATTAGAGATAAAAAAAGTATCAACTTATTCCACAAATATTGATACAATTGAAGATGTTTATAAAAAAATATTGCAAAGAGAACCTTTTACAATAAGTGGTTACGAATTTAATATAAAATCAGATGATAAAACAATAACTATATATACTCTAAAAGAAGAAACATTTAAAAATGCAATTAACAATATTATTGAAACTTTAGTTGGAAAAGAAGACTATGAAAAATATAAAAATAAAACTCAAGCACAAATAACAACAACAGGTAGTATTATAGAAGATGTATATGTAGAAGAAAATATAACTGTAAAACAAACAAATATATCAGTTTCAGAAGATATTTATTTAAATGAAGCAGATTTATCAAAATATTTATTATTTGGCACTACTGAGGCACAAAAAACATATACAGTAAAAGTCGGTGATACAATAGAAGAAGTGGCTTTTAACAATAAAATAAGTGTAGAAGAATTTTTAATTTCAAATCCTACATTTACTAGTAGTAAAAATTTATTGTTTCCAGGTCAAATAGTAACAATAGGAATAACTAATCCTCAATTATCTGTAGTAGTAGAAGAATATGTAGTAGAAGATAAAGAAATAAAATATCAAACAGAATATCAATATGATCCAGATAAAAATAAATATTATGAAGAAAAATTACAAAATGGTGTTAATGGTTTAGAAAGAGTAAGCCAAAGAACAAAAACTGTAAATGGAATAATGGAAGCAGTAGAATCAATATCCAAAGAAGAGTTACAGCCTGCTATAAATCAAATTATATTGAAAGGTCAAAAAGAAGTAACTGGAGTAGGAGATACTAAAAACTGGTTGTGGCCAACAAATAGTGGATGGACAATTACATCAGGTTGGACATACCGTATTAATCCGATATCAAATCAACGTGAAATTCACCAAGCAATAGATATAGCTGGAACAGGTTATGGATCACCAATATATGCCGTAACAAATGGTGTTGTATCTGAGGTTTCATCAAGAACACAAGATGGTAAGTATGTATGTATTAATCATAACAATGGATATTATACATGTTATGCGCATATGTCAAAACAAAATGTAAAAGTTGGAGAAATTGTAGAACGTGGAGCAATAATTGGATTTATGGGACATACTGGTTGGGCAACAGGTACACATGTACACTTTGAAGTATGGATTAACGGTAAGCCTTGGATGGGTGGAAAACGTATTAATCCTTGGACAATGTATCGATGAAAACTTGTATTTTAGCTACTGGAAGTAAAGGCAATAGTACATATATTGCCTCTTCTAATACTAATATTTTAATAGATTTAGGAACAACCAGTTTATATGTTGAAAAACAATTAAAAAATGCCAATATAGATCCAAAATTAATAGAAGCTATAGTTTTAACACATACTCATATAGACCATGTTAATGGAATAAGAGTATTTATGAAAAAATATCATCCAACTTTATATTTAACAGAAAAAATGTATAAAGAATTAAATAGAGAATTTGAAATAGAAAAATATAAAATAATAGATGGTGATTTTGATATTAATGATATTCATTTTAGAGTGTTTAAAACATCTCATGATTCACCAGATTCAAATGGATATGTGATAGAAAATAATAATAGAAGTATAGTTTATATAACAGATACAGGATATATTAATCAAAAAAATCATGCATTGCTAAAAAATAGAAACTTATACATAATGGAAAGTAATCATGATATTAAAATGTTGATGGATGGAAAATATCCATACCATTTGAAACAAAGAATATTAGGAGATAAAGGGCATTTATCAAATAAAGATTCAGCCTTCTATTTATCAAAATTTATTGGAAAAGATACTAAAACGATAGTATTGATTCACTTAAGTCATGATAATAATAATCCAGATATTGCTTTAGATACCTTAAAAGAAGAGTTAAAAAATAATAATATTAATTTTTCCAATATACTAATATCAAGTCAAACAGAAAGAACAGATGTTATAGAAGTATGATTAAAGTAATATGCGTTGGTAAAATAAAAGAAGATTACTTAAAAAAAGGTATTGAAGAATACAAAAAAAGAATATCCAAATACTCTAAAATAGAAATAATCGAATTAATAGATGAATCAAATGGTAATATTTTAGAAAAAGAGCGAGATAAAATATTAAAATATATCAATGATAAAGATTATATAATTACCCTAGAAATAGATGGTAATAATGTAGATTCTGTAGAATTATCAAAAAAAATAGAAAATATATATTTAAATTATTCAAATATTACTTTTATAATAGGTGGTTCATATGGATTACATGATGATATAAAAAGTAAAAGTAATTATGCTCTGTCATTTTCAAAACTAACTTTTCCACATCAATTATTTAGAATGATGTTATTAGAACAAATATATAGGTCATTTAAAATTAGTCATAATGAAACATATCATAAATAATGCACAATAAATAAAAGATATTGTGTATTTTTACTATTCAAAAATAAAAATGAATAAAAAATCAATAAATCATCATTATTACTATAGGAGATGATTTAATTGAAAAAAATCATAATAATATTAATACCAATTTTATTATTTATAGTAAAAGTAAATGCCAATAAAATACCAAATGATGCAATTAGAATAAGGGTAGTTGCTAATTCAGATTCAGAATATGACCAACAAATAAAATATAAAGTAAGCGATTATCTAAAATCAGAAATGTATATGTTATTAAAAGATACAAAAACAAAAGAAGAAGCAGATAAAATAATAGAAAAAAATATAAACAAAATAGATAATAATATATATACAATATTAAAAAAAGAAAATTACAATCTAGGATATACTATAAATTATGGAAAAAATTATTTTCCAGAAAAAAAATACAAAGGTATGACCTATGAAGAAGGATATTATGACTCTTTACTTGTTACATTAGGTAAAGGAGAAGGAGAAAATTGGTGGTGTGTTTTATTTCCACCATTATGCTTGATAGAAGCAGAAGAAAGTACAGAAGTAGAATATAATTTTTTCTTATTTGATATTGTAAAAAATTTATTTAATTAGTAATAAAATATAAACCTCTTAATAATATAGATTAGGAGGTTTTTTATGTCAATATTAGTGATTTTTATAATAGCAGTAAGTCTTAGTATGGATGCCTTCTCATTATCACTAGCATATGGTACATTAAATATTGAAAAAGAAAAAAGAATAATATTATCAACAATAGTTGGTATATACCATTTTGTAATGCCAATAATTGGAATGTATGTAGGAAGAACTATACTTTTTTTATTACCAGTTAAACCAACTACAGTAGTATTTATTGTATTACTTGTAATTGGAATTCAAATGATTATCGAAACACAAAAAGAAAGTAGAATAAATGTATTAAATATAGGTGAATTATTACTTTTTGGACTAGCTGTTTCAATAGATAGTTTTTCAATAGGAATAGGATTAAATGCTATATATGATAAACCAATAATAGCAGCAATTATATTCTCAATTATTAGCTATATTTTTACATATTTAGGACTTTTCCTAGGTACAAAGATAAATGATAAAATAGGTAAATATTCAACAATAATAGGTGGAATTGTATTAATAATAATAGGTATTTTATATCTATTTTAATATATTTGCCTTTTTCAAAAAAAAATAATATAATAATGTTATGACAATAGTTTAGAATAAACATATACTAAAGTAGGAGGAATCATGAAACAACTAAAAATAAAAGGAAACAGAATTTTATCAGGAACAATAGAGATAAGTGGGGCAAAAAATAGTGCAGTTGCATTGATTCCAGCTTCAATATTATCAGACGGAGTTGTAAAAATAGATAACGTTCCAAATATTTCTGATATTGATGCATTAAATGAAATATTGGAATATTTAGGAGCAAAAGTAAAAAGATTAGGAAAAGAAATAGAAATAAATTCTAAAGATATTCAAAATAAAGAAATACCAGAAGAAATATCAAAAAAATTAAGAGCATCATACTATTTTATGTCAGCACTTTTGGGAAAATATAAAAAAGTAGAAATGTACTTTCCAGGAGGATGTTCAATAGGGGCACGACCAATAGATCAAACTTTAAAAGCTTTTGAATCTCTAGGAGCTAAAGTAGTAGAAAAAAATAATAAATATACAATAACAGCAGAAGAATTAATAGGGACAGATATATCATTAGATATGCCAAGTGTAGGGGCAACAATAAATGCCATGTTAGTATCTACTAAAGCTAAAGGGATAACAAAAATATATAATGCAGCAAAAGAACCAGAAATAGTAAGTGTAGCTACTTTTTTAAATAATATGGGAGCAAAAATAAAAGGTGCTGGAACAAGTACAATAATAATAGAAGGAGTAAACACTTTAAATGGAGCATTTACAGAAGTAATTCCAGATAGAATAGAAGCTGGTACATACATAATAGCAGGAGCTTTATTAGGAGATAATTTAAAAATAAGTAATATTATTCCAAAACATGTAGAATCATTAACAGAAAAGTTAAAAGAAATGGGTGTACCACTTGTAATAAAAGAAGACTCAATTATAGTAAGCAAAGCAAATAATTTAAAACCAGTAAAAGTAAAAACACTAGGTTATCCAGGATTTCCAACAGATTTACAACAACCATTAACTACTTTATTAACACAAGCTAATGGAACATCTGTGTTAGAAGAAACAATATATGAAAATAGATTTAAAAATGTAGAATATTTAAATAAAATGGGAGCTGACATAGAAATTATTGGTCAAAAGATAAAAGTTAAAGGTCCAACTAAACTAAATGGTACTAATGTCGAAGCAACAGATTTAAGAGCAGGAGCTTGTATGGTACTAGCAGCTCTTATAGCAGATAATACAACTTATATTAATTCTATAGAGCATGTACTTAGGGGATATGAAAATATAATAGAAAAATTATCAAATGTTGGAGCTAAAATAGAATTAATTGACAACTAATAAATATAATTAAAGTAGAATAAAATCTACTTTTTTTGAGGTGAAAAATGAAAAAAATTATATTTATAATTACTTGTTTAATATTAGTATTAGTTATTTTTAAATTACAAAATAAAGATATATATTATTTAAATTTAAATTCAATATCAAATAATGATTATAGTATTTACTATAAAGATAATATAAAAAATTTAAAATACTATAATAACAATTTTAATATAGAAGAATATAGAATAACAGATTTAATAAGAGATATAAAAGACAATAAAGAGATTACTATAAATAATAAAAAACAAACAATAGAAAATTCAATAATAAAAGCTGACATAATTACTATTTGGATTGGTATGAATGAAATAAAATATAAAATAAATTCAAATAAATCTGAATTATATAATTATGCAGATCAAATACTAATAGATATGGAAGAACTCTTTATATTACTTAGAAAATATTCAAAAGAAGAAATAATTTTTTTAAACTTTTATAATCCATCTAATAATAATGATGAAGTAATAATTTATTTAAATAAAAAATTAGAAACAATAGCTAGTGAATATAATATTAAGATACTAGATATATCAAAAATAATAAAAAATAATCCAACTGATAATAATTATAAAACAATATCAAATATGTTAAAAAATAATTTCTAAAAATATAACTTGTACATATATTTTAATATAGGTGATAATGTGAAAAATGGATTAACAAAAGAAGAAGTAATAAAGAATAGGGAACAATATGGTAGTAATGCATTAGAAAATATAGATAAAATAAGTTTTTTAAAAAAATTACTAGAATCACTCGGAGATCCAATAATTAGAATATTAATAATAGCTTTGGGAATCAAAATGGTATTTTTAATAAAAGACTTTGATTGGTATGAAACAGTAGGTATTGTAATAGCTATTTTTATAGCTTCCTTTATATCAACAATATCAGAATATGGAAGTGAGCAAGCTTTTCAAAAATTACAAATGGAAGCTTCCAAAATAAAGTGCAAAGTTAAAAGAAATAAAATAGTAGAAGAAATATCAATAAAAGATGTAGTAGTAAATGATATTGTAGTATTAGAAACAGGAGATAAAATACCAGCAGATGGATATCTAATTGAAGGAGAAATAACAGTAGATGAATCATCACTAACTGGTGAAACAAAAGAAGTAAGAAAATTATCATCAACTACTAGACTAGAAAAAAATAGACTATATAGAGGTAGTGTTGTATATTCAAAATCAGGTTTAATGTTAGTAACAGAAGTAGGAAATAATACCTTATATGGTAAATTGGCTAAAGAGGTATCAGAAAAATCACCTGATAGTCCACTTAAAATAAGACTAAGACATTTAGCCAAAATAATAAGCAATATAGGATATGTTGGAGCATTTTTAGTATCAGTTTCATATCTTTTTTCTGCAATAGTTTTAAAAAATAATTTTGATATAAATTTAATAAAAGAAACAGTAACTAATATTCCATTAATGATAGGATATATTTTATATGCTTTAACTTTATCAGTAACAATAATAGTAGTAGCAGTACCAGAAGGACTACCTATGATGATCACTTTAGTACTTTCTTCAAACATGAAAAGGATGTTAAAAAATAATGTATTAGTTAGAAAATTAGTAGGTATAGAAACAGCAGGTAGTTTAAATATTCTATTTACTGATAAAACAGGTACACTAACAAAAGGTAAACTAGAAGTATCATGTTTTGTAGATGCTGAGTTAAATGAATATAATAGTATATTAGATTTAAAAAAGTATAACAATTTAAGTAATATAGTTTTAAAATCAATATATTATAATACATCAAGTACCTTTTCTAATGGTTATATAACAGGTGGTAATAGTACAGATAAATCAATACTAAAATTTATTCAAAAAAATCCAGAATTAAATTATGAAATAGTAAAAACAGAACCATTTTCAAGTAAAAATAAATATTCAAAATCAGTTATAAAAAAAGATAATCAATATGAATATTTAATAAAAGGTGCATATGAAAAAATATTACCTAAATGTAATAAATATTATACAAAAGGTGGTAATAAATTAAGTATAAATAAAAATAAAATAGAAAATTATTTAAAAAGTATTACTAATAAAGGTATAAGAGTAATAGTATTAGCTACTGCAGGCAATGATAAATTTGATGACTTAACACTAGTAGGTATTATATGTATAAAAGATGAAATAAGAAATGAAGCCGTAGATGCTATAAAAATGATTAATGAAGCTCATATTCAAACTGTAATGATAACAGGAGATAATAAAGAAACAGCGCTAAATATAGCTAAAGAAGTAGGTTTATACAAAGATAATGATGTTATATTAACTAGTGATGAATTAAATAATTTATCCGATATAGAAATTAAAAATATATTACCAAAGTTAAAAGTAGTAGCTAGAGCTTTACCACAAGACAAAAGTAGACTAGTTAAAATAGCTTCATCTTTAGGATTAGTAGTAGGTATGACAGGGGATGGAGTAAATGATGCCCCAGCACTTAAAAAGGCGGATATAGGCTTTGCTATGGGTTCAGGGACAGAGGTTGCTAAAGAAGCAAGTGATATCGTTATTTTAGATGATAATATTAAGTCTATAGCAGCGGCTATTTTATATGGTAGAACTATATTTAAAAGTATTAGAAAATTTATTATATTTCAATTAACTGTTAATATATGTGCTGTAACTTTATCTATTATAGGACCTTTTATAGGTGTTGATACTCCAGTTACAGTTATTCAAATGTTATGGGTAAATATGGTGATGGATACTTTAGCCGGAATAGCATTCTCTTATGAACCACCATTATTAGAATATATGAAAGAATTTCCTAAAAAGAAAAATGAGCCTATATTAAATAAATATATGATTCATGAAATATTATTTACAGGTGCTTATTCTTCAATACTTTGTATATTTTTTTTAAAGAGTAGTTTTATTCATCAATTATTTAGAAATGGTGTTAATGATGAATATTTTATGACAGCATTCTTTGGCCTATTTATATTTATATCTATTTTTAATGCTTTTAATGCTAGAACAGTTAGAATTAATTTATTAGCTAATATTATTAAAAATAAAGTATTTTTATTTACTATATTATTTATAACTATAGTTCAATTAGTTTTAATTTATTTTGGTGGTGAATTATTTAGAACAGCAGGTCTTACTATTAGTGAATTAGAAATAATGATTTTGATAGCTGCTACTGTAATACCTGTTGATTGGCTAAGAAAAACTACATTAAGACATAGAGGAATAATAGGCGGAGTTTAATAAATGTCGGTAATGATTTGAAATATATATTATTTTATTATATAATGTATTTGGTGATATTATGATTTACTTATATAAAGATTTAACTACGTTAGGTAAAAATGATTTTAATATTAAAAAAATGGTGGAAAGAGAAGAATTATATATGATAAAAAAGGGTATTTATAGTACTACTAAAGACTATAATTATTTAGAGTTAATAGCTAAAAAACATCCAAATGTCATATTTACACTTTATACAGCTTGTCATTGTTATGGTTTAATTAAGGATAATATAGTTCCATACACTATAGTAACTAAACAAAAAGATAGAAAAATATTAGATGAAAATGTTAAGCAAATATTTATGACAGATTCTTTATATTCTATAGGTATGAATAAAGTTAAATATTTGGGCTTTGATATTAAAATATATAATTTAGAGAGATTATTAATAGAAGTGCTTAGAAATAAAAAGAATATTGATTTTGAATTATATAAAGAAATAATTAATGGTTATAAAAAAATAAGTAAATTATTAAATAGAAGTAAAATAGATGAGTATATTTCTTATTTTAAAGATCCAAAAATTATTTATCGATTAGAAAATGATTTGTTTAATTAGATAGTTACAAAATATAACTATCTTTTTTCCATATTTTTCCAAAAAACGACAAATTTTATTGAAAGAAGAAGTAAATTGTGCTAGTATTAAAAAGTAGTGGTAACTAATAGTAAACTGGGTGATATATGTGTTTGAATTTATTGTTTGTGATGACCAAGTAATGTTTTCAAAGGGTATTGTCAAGTTAATTGACAGTATTTTTATGAAAAATTCTTTTGATTATACTATTAAATCATTTTCTAATTATGATGATAACTTTGAAGAAATAATTAAAAGAAAAGGTTCAAAGATATATATTTTAGATATAGAATTAAACAATGGTATATCAGGTATTGATATAGCAAGAAAAATCAGAGAGTATGATTGGAACAGTACAATTATTATGCTAACATCACATAGTGAGATGGGATATGATGTTTTAAAAGCTCAAATAATGGTTCTGGATTTTATATCTAAATTTGAAGATTATAAATTAAGACTTACTCAATTGATAGAAAAAATTATAGAAAAAGAAAATATAAAAGGAGTAATTCATTATACAAATAAAGGATATAGTTATCGAATAGATATATCAAATATTTTATATATAGTAAAAGAACCACTAGGAAGAAAGTGTAAGGTTGTTACTATTAATGGAGAATATGATATTACTTGTACATTAAGTGAAATAATGACTAGATTAGATGAAAATTTTTATTTAACGCATAGAAGTTGTATAGTTAATACAGCACATATTGAACATGTTGATTGGACCAATGGGATTATTATTTTTGATAAGGGTCAAGAAATCAATTTGTTGTCAAGAGAGAGGAAAAAGGGATTGAAAAATTATGTTAATGTTTAGTATGTACATTGTTGGGGTAGTATATAATTTGCTGTACTGTTATTTGTTTTGTAAGTATGTATTAAAAGAAAAATTTAGAGTAAATAAAAGAATGGTAGTAATTAGTTGTATATTTTCTATATTTTTATGCTTAAATTTTTATTATAACAAAACACCACTTAAACCTTTTGTTTCACATATAATATTTTTTGCTGCTATAAAAATATCATATAATGATACATTAATTAAGTCTTTAATTGGATTACTGATTTCATTTATAATTGTATCTATCAGTGAACTTATTTTTAGTTTATTGTTTGTTAATTTAATTGGAATAAAATTAGATTTCTTAAATACTACGGCATCTGGTTTTATATTTGGAAATTTTCAAATAATTGTTATAGGAATTATTATGTGTAATATTAGAAAAATAAAAAACGTATTTTATAATATAATAATTAATACAGGAAAAGATAATGGTTATAGCTTATTATTTTTTGTAATATTAAGTTTATCAATTGTAACATTTATTTTATATGAAAATATGAATAGTAGTAATTCAATTACATATATAATTTTAATAAATCTATTTTTTATAAGTGTATATGTATTTATGATAGGTTTCTTTGTTCAAAAGTCAAATAATAACAAATTAACTAATAAATACGATCAATTAATTGATTATTCAAAAACTTATGAACAAGAACTAGTTAAGAGAAGTAAAAAACAACATGAATATAAAAATCAACTAGTAATTATTAAAAGTATGATTGAAGATAATGATGCTGATGTAATCGATTATATAAATGGCATATTACATGACAATGATAAAAATAAAGATACAAAGTGGTTGACTAGATTAACTAATATACCTTTAGGTGGTTTAAAAGGATTAATATATTATAAAATTAATGAAATGATTTCAAAAGGTATTGATGTAAATTTGGAAGTTGCTGAATCTTTAAATAAAAAGTCATTGTGGAAAAATTATTCAGAAAATTCTCATGATATAAGTAAAATCATAGGTGTATATATTGATAATGCTATAGAAGCTGCTAGTTTATCTACAAGCAAAGAAGTAGAAATACAATTTTATTTAGAAAATAATAATATTGTATTATGCTTGGGTAATACTTTTGTTGGAAATATTGATTTATCAAAGATAGATGCTGAAGGGTATAGTACTAAAGGTAATAATAGAGGTTATGGATTACCATTAGCTAAAGATTTATTAACAAAGCATAGTGACATATTAGAAAGTGAAAGAACTATAATACATAATTATTATGTACAAAATTTAATGATAAAAATAAAATAAAAATGGTACAAACCATTTTTATTTTATATAGAAGAACATGTTATTTTTCAATTATGCTTTTTGGACATTCTGGTTCATCAATAAAGAATGCTATGCAACCATTAGCTCCTAAAGTACTAACTGCCCCACCTAGAAGTCCTAAAACTGATGCAAATAATTTTAACATTTCTCCACCTCCTTTATATATATCTAAACATTACTGTTTAAACCATAGTTTTTATAATTTTTATAAGGAAGATTAAATATCTTATAAGTTAATGGATTAATTAATATAACCTCTGTAAAAATACCAAATAATATTAAATTAGTAATAGTATTAGTAGTAAAGAAAGAAATAATCAATAAAATTAAAGTATTAATACTAGTTATTACTTTATATATAATCCTTTTTTTTCTATTAATTAAAGGCCTTTTATATGTATCAGAAGGTGCATATAAAATTATAAGAATAAACAATATAAGACTTATAATGATATGTAATGACAATGGAATGAATAATAATTTAGAAATATATGGAAAAATAACAAACATAATTGTAGAAGAAATCCAACAATCAATACTTCTTTTCGCATGTATTCCAAAACCTGTCAATCTTAATATGTTAAATGTAATCAACATAATAAGCATTTCATTAAATAAGTTTAATATAATACACAATATAGAAATAACAATTAACTTAGTCATAGATAAATAAATACCTTCTAGACCATATCTAATTTCTTCAAGTTGTGTATCACTATAATCAGGATAGTATTTTTTAATACTATTCATAGAAAAATTTAAACATATATTTTTCATTTAATTCTCCTTTACATCTCTAGAATACATCAAAAAAAATGATAAAAATAAATCATCATTTTGAATGTAAATAAGAACGTTTAAGATATAAAAAAAAATACATAAATTAATCATTAAATACCGTTTATGTACAAAAACATACAGTTCATCACCATTTTAATAAATAATATGTCAAAATATGATATCTTTAAAATGTTCGCTAGTAGAAGGAGGCAGTATATGTTTGAAGGAAAAGTAATATGGTTTAATAACGAAAAAGGATATGGATTTATCCAATTTGAAGATAAAGAAGTATTTGTTCATTATAGCAGTATTTTAGATGATAATTATAAAACTTTAATAAAAGACGAAAAAGTTACTTTTGATTTAAGACAAACAGAAAAAGGTCTTAGAGCAGTAAATGTAAAAAGCTTAAGCAAAATAGAAAGTAAGTGAAATAATGATTAATTTTATTATATATGAAGATGAAGAAAGAATGAGAAAAATATATAAAGAAGTAATCAACAAATTTTTTTATAATAACAATCAAAGTTATAAAATAACAGAATTAGCAAGTTATGAAGAATATCAAAAAAATAAAATATCAGAAATAGAAGGAAAGAAAATATTTCTATTAGATATAGATGTTCCAGGAAAAACAGGATTAGAACTAGCACGTGAAATTAGAGAATCAAAAGATTGGCATAGTCAATTAATAGTAATAACAGCGAATGAAGATTTAAAAGAAGAAAGTTTAACTGGAAAAATGTTAATGCTAGATTTTATATCTAAGTGTGATGATATAAAAATTAAATTAAAAGAAACTATTATTCTAGCATTTAATATATTAAATTCAAGTAAATCAATACAAATAAAACAAAAAGGTGAAATATATCAAATAAATTATGAATCGATTCTATATATTGAAAAAAATTTAAATGATAATTATATTACAATAGTAACAAAAAATGACAAAATAATATTTAAATGTAGTATTAATCATGCTGCTGATTATTTAAATAATGATCCTAGATTTATGAAAACACATAGAAGCTGTATTGTGAACTTATTAAATATAGAAAAATATGATTACGTTTCAAATATAATAAAATTTAACAACAAAACATCAATAGATTATATATCCAGAGAAAAGAAAAAAGAATTAAAAGAAAGACTATTAAATTACCAATTAAATAACTAATACCAAAAAACACCAATTATAAACAATTTATCATTTTTTTTAAAAACAAATAGATATTTATGCTAGTATAATAGTGCGCAAGTTTTGATATATCGATTTGTGATTTAGAAAGTGAGGTGCTAGTGTGATAGGTAAGGTTAAATGGTTTAATAATGAAAAAGGGTTTGGATTTATTGAGTATAATGATAAAGAAGATATTTTTGTTCATTATTCATCTATAAGAACTGAGGGCTATAAAACTTTAGTAGAAGGTCAAAAAATTCAATTTGACTTAGTAAAAACTGATAAAGGTTTACAAGCAAAAAATGTAATAGAACTAGAAACTACTTTAATTTAGATTGAAGTAGTTTTATTTTTATGATAGAATATAATTGAGGAGATGATATGATGTTATTAAACATTCGTGGTGATAAGATAGAGGTCACTGATTCAATCAAAAACTATATTGAGGAAAAATTAAAGAGATTGGATAAGTACTTTGAAAATCCTGAAGATTTAAAAGCAAACATCGTTGTAAGAACTAGAGGAATTGATCAAATAATAGAGGTTACAATTCCAATTAAAAAAGCTATATTAAGAGCAGAAGAAACAAATAAGGATTTGTATGCAGCTATTGATAAAGTAACTGATAAACTAGAAAGATCAATAAGAAAAAATAAAACTAAGATTAAAAGAAGAAAAGTAGAAAATATGGATGTATTCTTAGATTTTGAGGTAGAAGAGGAAGAAGAACAAAAAATAGTCAAAAGAAAACAAATTAATAATAAACCAATGAGTGAAGAAGAAGCAATACTTCAAATGGATTTGTTAGATCATGATTTCTTCATATTCCAAAATACTGAAACTAATAATATGTCAGTAATTTATAAAAGAAAAGATAATTCATACGGTATTATAGAAATTATATAAGAGCTTAGGCTCTTTTTGTTTTCAAAAAGTTTACATAGGATATCTTTACAATATTCACAAATTCATTTATAATGAATTGTAGAAAGTTATTTGTGGGGTGTTATTATGGAAAATATAAAAGAAGAAATAAATGAGTTAAAAGAATATAAAGAAAAGCTAAGTAAATTAAGTGAAGAAGAGGAAGTAAAAAGAAATATATATTTAAAAAAAATTCAAACAGGAGAAATTCAAGGGCCTCCGATTGGGAAATTAAGTTTAGATAAAAATTGGTTAAAAAAATATACTGACAAAGAATTATCTATAAAAATTCCACATATGAAAATATATGATTATATGATGAAAGATAATTTAAATCATTTTAATGATAAGGCAATAGTATATTTTGGAAAATCTATAACATATAAAAATTTGGATAAAAAAATAAATGCATTTGCTAGAAGTTTAAAACAGGATGGAATAAAAAAAGGTGATATTATAACAGTATGCATGCCAAATACACCAGAAGCTATAATAGCATTCTATGCAATAAATAAAATAGGTGCGATAGCAAACATGATTCATCCATTATCAGGCCAACAAGAAATAAAAAATTATTTAAGAGAAGTAAATTCTAAAATGATAATAACAATTGATAGTTCATACAATAAAATAACAAATATAGCAGATGAAACAAATTTACAGAAAATCGTATTAGTGTCACCTGCAGATTCAATGCCAATATGGACTAAAATGGCATATAAATTTTCACAAAGGAAAAATAAATTAACACGTGATATAAGAGCAATTAGTTGGGACAACTTTATTAAAAATGGATCAAATTATAATAAAGAAATAGAAGAAGAATATGAAAAAAACAGAACAGCTGTAATTTTACATACTGGTGGAACAACAGGAATACCAAAAGGGGTAGAGTTAACAGATGATAATTTTAATTCTATGGTAGAACAATTTCTTCAAACAGCTAATAATTTTGAAAGAAATGATAGAATGCTGACTATAATGCCGGTATTTCATGGATTTGGGTTATGCAGTTCAGTACATTTACCTCTTTCAGCAGGTGTAATGATTAATTTAATTCCTAAATTAAATTCAAAAAAATTAGATAAACTAATAACAAAATACAAACCAAATCATATAATAGGGGTTCCTACATTATTTAAAGGAATAATCAACAATAAAAAATTAAAAAAAGTTGACTTATCATTTTTAAAATATGTAGTATCAGGTGGAGATTTAGTGAAAGATTCATTAGAAAATGATATAAATGATTTTTTAAAAGAACATAATTCGAGTGCCAAACTAAGTAAAGGATATGGTCTATCAGAAGCAGTAGCAGGAGCTACATTTGCATATAATGGCTATAATAATCCAACATCAGTAGGTATACCAATGGTCGCTACAAACTTGAAAATAGTAAAATCTGGAACAAATATAGAAGTAGAAAATGGCGAAATAGGTGAAATTTGTTTATACGGGCCATCAATTATGAAAGGTTATTATCATAATGAAACTGAAACAAATTCATCTATAAAAAACGGATGGCTTCATACAGGCGATTTGGGATATTATGAAAATGATTCATTATATTTTGCGCAAAGAAAAGGAAATATGATTATTTCCAGTGGAGTCAATGTATATCCTTCGAATATTGAAGAAGTTATTGAAAAGCATGATAGTGTATCTGCATGTGCAGTAATTGGAATATATCATCCATATAAAATACAAGTTCCGAAGGCTTATATTGTACTAAAAGAAGGTTATGAATTAACAGATGAACTAAAAAAAGAAATAGAAAATTTATGCAAAAAAAATTTAAATGTATATTCGGTTCCATATAGATATGAGTTTAGGGATAAACTACCACAAACTTTATTAGGAAAGATAAATAAAAAAGAATTAGAACAAGGAGAAAAATCTAAAACAAGATAGGAGGATAATATGAACATTGGAATAGATGTAGATGGAGTATTAACAGATATATATAATTATCAAATAGAAAAAGGACAACAATATTTTAATAAGATGAAAGAAAAAAACACTTTATCTATAGCAGAAATGTTTGATGTAACTAGTGAAGAGGAAAAGAAATTTTGGACAAAGTATATATGGGAATATTGTTTAAAAGTAAAAGCGAGAGAAGGCGCTAGTGAGGCTTTACAAAAGTTAAAAGATGAAGGAAATAAAATTTATATTATAACAAGTAGGGTACATACTACTAAAAAGAATATACTAGGATTAATTTTTAGAAAAATGCTAATTTCATGGTTAAAAGATAATAAAATTCCATACGATGGGATAATATACTGTGATGATAAAAAAAGTGATTTAGAAAAATATTTATCTTGTAAAAAACTTGGAATTGATTATATGATAGAAGATGATATAGCTAATATAAATTCAATAAAAACAGTGTCAAAGGCAATTTGTTTTAATCAACCATATAATAATAATTTAAATGATTCTACAGTAGAGAAAATAAATGACTTTCAGGAATTAAATCAAAAAATAAGGAGATAATGTATGAAAAAAGATTTTAATTATAAATTGGTTAGAACTGTTGCTGTTCCAACATTTAAATTGTGCTTAAAACCAACAATAATAAATGCAGAAAATATACCAGAAACAGGTCCTGTATTATTATGTGGCAATCATTTACATGTGTGGGACCAATTTCCTGTAATATGTGCAACAAAAAGAGTAACACATTGGATGGCAAAAAAAGAATATTTTGATGGTAAATTGGGACCATTTTTTAAAGCAACCGGTGCAATACCTGTAGATAGATTTGGCGATCCTCATGCATCAACGGAAATTGCTATCGAATATTTAAAAAATGGTGAAGTTGTTGGAATATTTCCAGAAGGTACAAGAAATCAATACGAAGTAGCTAAAATTGAATTACAAAAATTAGAACATGAATTAGAAAGCAAAGAAAAATCAAATAAAACATCTATAAATGAATTAAGTAAATTAAAAGAAAAAATACAAAATGCACAAAATAATATAATAATTGCAAAAGAAACAGTAAAGAAAAAAGGAAATGAGGTAATAGAAAATGAAGAATTATTACCTTTCAAATTTGGAGCAGTATCTATGGCACAAAAAACAAACGCTACAATAGTGCCATTTGCAGTAACAGGCGATTATGAAATAGGAAATGATAATTTGACTGTTAGGTTTGGAGAACCCTTTAAGGTTGGGAATATGACTTTAGAGGAAGCAAATGAGCAGTTAAGAAGTAAAATATTAGAGCTGGTAAGAGAAAATAGAGCAAAGAAATTGTAAAGAGGTGAAAAAATGTTAAGTAGTATATATTTTCAATCCCTTAGTTTAATATATATTATTTTATTGATTATTATATATTTTACAAAGAAACATTTGTCATCAATAGAAAACACTATTTTTTCTATTTTGATTGTAATAAATTGTATAGGATTAATTCTTGATATAGCGAGTATTTTTACAATAATAAATATGGATTCATTACCACTTATTAATGTTATTATAACAAAATTATATCTAATATATTTATTAACATGGATATCATTATTGACACTTTATATTTATACAATTTCATTTAAGGATAATGGTAATAATAAAAGTTTTAATAATAAATTTAAAATAGTTTTAAAATTTGAAATAATTATGTATATTATATCCGTAATAATAGTTTTTGCTTTGCCTCTTTACTATTTTTATCAAGATAACATTATATATTCATATGGGCCAAGTTCAATCTTTTTATATGTAATCAGTAGTCTATATATTTTATCATGGATTTATTGCATGATAAAAAATTTTAAGAATATTAAAAACAAAAAATATTTACCTATGTTTGCATATATGACTATTGGCATAGTTGTAATTATTATTCAGGGATCAAATCCATCAATATTACTAATGACATCGATGGAATCATTTATAGTATTTTTAATGTATTTCACAATAGAAAATCCAGACTTACAAATGTTAAAAGAATTTCATAAAGCAAGAGAATTAGCTGAAGAATCAAATAAAGAAAAAACAGAATTTCTATTCAATATATCAAATCAAATAAAAACACCAATAAATAAAATAAT
>CAKOWF010000003.1 GCA_934122215.1 uncultured Bacilli bacterium
CCAATAAATTCAGTATATTCTCCACCAAATCTCTTTTTAAATGAATGAATACCAAATATAGGATTAGACTTATCTGGATTAGCAATTCCACTAGTTCCAAAGAAGTCAACTATCTTATAGCCTTCTTTGTTAGCATCTTTTATTATTTCATAATAAACAAGATAATTAGAATTTAATTCTCTTAAAATATTACTATTGCCACCATGAATAGTCCATACTTTATCACCATATTTAACAGTAATTATAGATGATAAAATAACATCCTCTTTATCAATACTATGTATTAAATCAATTTCTTTATTCATTTTTTCTATTTTAATTTCCAAATCTTTTTTTAAATTAGCTTGTTTTTCTTTATTTTTATATTTAGGATCATCCATATTTTTAAGTTCTAATTCTAAACATTTTAAATTATTTTCATATGTTTTAATTAGTTCATTAATATTAACTTCACATACATATAAATCACTCATACCATGTTCATTAAAAATTTTATAAAAATTTTCATAATATGACATTGGGGTTAAGTATAAATGTTCTCTTAAAGCAGTATCCTTCATTGTTTCATAAAACTTAGGTATATCTTTAATAGTTCCTTTATATAAATTTAAATTATATTGATTACCTTTATTTAATATTTTTCTGGTTGTTGGGTGAATATTTTTATAAACTTCATCCATACTTTTATTTATATCTAATCTAAATGTAAATCTAGGTTGTTCATTAACAAATTCAGTATTAAATCCTTTATGTTTATATCCTAACATTTTTAAGTAATCAACTAATTTTTCATTAGAATTATCTAATATATTACCATCTTGATCTAAATCATGTAATTTAACATCTGGATCAATTTTAACAAAAATAGCTTTATTCTTTTTAGCAAACCTTTTAATATAATTAGTAAATATATGTATTAATTTATAATTACTATAATCTAATATATATCCTCTAGGACAATAAAAATACGAATATTTTCCAATTAAATTTTTTTTAAGTAACAAAGCTGTAGCTACTAATTTACCATTATCTTTAAGTCCAACTATATATGGTGTAAAGTTTTTACTTTTCATAATTTCTCCAAAATATGTACTTTGCATAAAATGAGATTTACTGCTATTTAAAACAAAATCTTCATATTCTTTTTTATCAATATTTGTTATAAACTCCATATATATCCTCTTTTCTACTTATTAAGTATAACCTTTATTTAATTATTAGTCAATTAATAAAAGACTTTAAAAAAAAACAAATTTATAGTATACTTAATATAGGGTGATAGCATGATAGAAAAATTAACGCCGGAAGAATTTAATGAATTTTCAAAAAATCATGAACAAGGAACCTTTTTTGAATCTTCATATTGGGGAGAATTAAAATCATTTACTGGATGGGTAAGTCATTTAGTTGGTATTAAACAAGATGGAAAAATAGTAGCAGCAACCCTTTTATTAGGTAAAAAAATACCAGTATTAGGTAAATATATATATTATGCTCCAAGAGGTTTTTTAATAGATTATACTAATTATTATTTATTAGAAAAATTTGTTACAGAAATTACAAAATATGTTAAAAAAAATAAAGGTATATTTATTAAAATAAATCCTTACGTAGAATATAGAAAAAGAGATATTAATGGTAATCCAGTTAGTGATGAAACAAATAGAAATATAATTGATAAACTAGAACACTTAGGATTTACTCATAATGGTTATACTATAGATTACGGTATTGATTTAGAACCTAGATGGGTATCAGTTTTAGATTTAAAAGGAAAAACAGAAGAACAAATATTATCAGATTTAAGACCATCTACAAGAAGAAAAGTAAAAAATTCCTATAAACATGGATTAAAATTAGTAGAAATAGATGAATCTAGACTACAGGAATTTAAAGATTTAATGTCTCATACAAGTGAAAGAAGAGGTTTTATAGATAGACCACTTTCATATTATAAAAAAATGTATGAATCATTCAAAAAAGGTGATGCCATAAAAATAATGCTCGTTGAATTAGATGTAGAAGACTACTTGAATAATTTATCAAACCAAAAAAATGAAGTAATGCTAAAATATGCTGAAATAAAAGCAAGAGCGGTTGAAGAGGATATAAATTATATAAATGAATTAGAAAAAGAATTATCTGCTATAGATGAAAGAACCATTTTATTACAATCAATATTAAAAACGAGAGGAAAAAATATTGTATTGGCTGGTGGATTATTTATGACATTTGGAAAACAATTAATCTCACTTTTTGGTGCTTCATATAAAGAATATATGAAATTTAATGGGCAACATTTTTTAAATTTTAAAATGATAAAATATGCATTGAATAATGGTTATGAAAAATATAATTTATATGGTATTACAGGTAATTTTAATGAAGAAAATGAAAATTATGGTTTATTTGATTTTAAAAGAGGATTTAATGCTGATGTAGTAGAATTAATAGGAGAATTTACTCTAATAACAAATAAATTTAGTTATAAATTATATAAAATAATGTTAAAAATATATCAAAAAACAAAGAAAAGAGTGAAAAAATGATAGGTATAGCTAGTGATCATGCGGGATTTGAATTAAAAGAAAAATTAAAAAAAGAATTAAAAGATTATCAAATAATAGATTATGGTACTATGGTAGATACATCTGTTGATTATCCTGATTATGCATTTAAAATTGGTGAAAGTATAGCTAACAAAGGAATAAAATTAGGAATACTTATATGTAAAACTGGAATAGGAATGAGTATTGCTTGTAATAAAGTAAGAGGTGTTAGATGTGCTAAAGTAGATAATGTAGAAGAAGCAAAATTAACAAGACTTCATAATAATAGTAATGTAATAGCAATCTCTGCTTTAAATAAAAATGCTTTAGAAATAGTAAAAACTTTTCTAGATACTGAATTTTCAAATGAAGAAAGACATATCAGAAGGATAAATAAAATAACTGAATACGAGGAAAAACATGAATATTAAAATAATTTTATATTGTATAATTGTTCCATTATCAATATGGGCTTTAAATAGTATAAATATGAATAATATATTTAAAAAGAGAAGTTATTATTCATCTAGATTTTTATATTTATTTTTGTCATTAGGATTATCATACTTAGTAGTTAATTTCTTTTATGACTTTTTTGTAAATATCAAATTTATTTGATATTTTTTTTTGACAAATATTTTAAAAAATATTGATTAAAATAGTTATAGAGATGATATTATGAAAAAAATATTTTCAATTTTACTTCTAATTATTTTATTTCCATATTTAATTGTAACTTTATTTATAAAAGAAGATACAACAAAAATAAAATTTATATTCAAAGAAGACGAAAAAGTTAGAGTAAAACAAACTGAATCAGGCAATATTGTAGAAGTACCACTAGAAGAATATGTAGCTGGAGTAGTAGCCGGAGAAATGCCTATTACTTTTGAAACAGAAGCATTAAAAGCACAAGCTGTAGCTGCTCGTAGTTATGTATTAAAAAAAATAGAGCAAAATTATAAAAATAATTATGATGTAGTTGATACAGTATTAAATCAAGTTTATTTAGATAATGAATCGTTAAAAAATAAATGGAAAGATAAATATGAAGAAAGAATTCAAAAAATAAAAAAAGTTGTTTTAGATACTAAAGGGGAGTATTTAACTTATAATGGAAAAGTAATAGAAGCCTTCTTTTTCTCTACTAGTTCTGGATTAACAGAAAATTGTGAAGAGGTATTTGTAGAAGCATTACCTTATTTAAGAAGTGTTGATTCCCACTATGATGAAATATCCCCAGTATATGAAACTCAAAAAGTAATAAATTATACAGAATTTTGTAATAAATTAGGTATAGAAAATGTACCATTAAATATAAATATAACTAAAACGACATCAACTGGAAGAATAAAAAATATAACAATAAATGGAGTAAATTTTACAGGAAATCAAGTAACACAAAGACTAGGATTAAGGTCAAATTATTTTGAAATTAAACAAGACAATGATAATGTGATTGTTACTACTAAAGGTTATGGTCATGGAGTTGGTATGAGCCAATATGGTGCGAATGGAATGGCTAAAGAAGGATATACATATAAAGATATACTAAACCATTACTATACAAATATACAAATTTCAAAAATTTAAGTATAAAAAAAATAATTTTGTTCAAACTTAAAATGAGGTGAACAAAATGGAAAGAAGACTAAAAAAAAGTGTCTTATATAGTTTAATAGGATTGGGATGTTTAGGTTTTGCGGGTTTAATATATGGAATAGAAAGTTCAATATTAAAAAATAATGAAAAAAAAGAAGATTTAGTATATGTATCAAAAACGATATTAAGTGATGTAGTACCGGTAATAGGAGAAAGCTCAAAAATAATAAAACCATATGTAAATGATGAAGTAAAGATTTATAAAACTTTTTATCAAAAAGATGGTAATGAAGAAGAACAAAAAAATTCTATAATTGAATATGGAAATACTTATTTACAAAGTAGTGGTATTTGTTATAGTTTAGATAAAGAATTTGATGTAGTAGCTATAATGGATGGTACTGTCATAGATGTAAAAGATGATGAATTACTAGGAAAAGTAATAGAAATAAGACATAGTAATAATGTTATAAGTACATATAATGGTTTATCAGAAGTAAGTGTAGAAAAAGATATGGTAGTTAAAAGCGGTGATATGATAGGTATTAGTGGAACATCAAATATATTTAAAGAAGCTGGAAATCATTTATACTTTGAATTAGCTGTAAATGGTAAATTAGTAAATCCAATTGACTATTATGACAAAACATTAGGAGAAATATAGAATAAAAAATAAAGTCATTTATATAATTTAATAGGGGTTGATTTAATTGAAGTATATAAATGACCGAGTAATAAAAGAAGCTAATTATATTATTGAAACTGGTTATACAATACGTGAGTTAGCTTCTATTTTTGATGTATCAAAAAGTACAGTACATAAAGATTTACATGAAAGATTATTAGATATAGATATAAATAAATACAAAAAAGTAGAACAAATATTAAATTATCATACAAATATAAGACATCTAAGGGGTGGAGAATCTACTAGACAAAAATATTTAAATAGTTAGGGATGAAAAAATGTTTTCAAAAGATATAGGAATAGATTTAGGAACAGCAAACGTACTAATATATGTAAAAGGTGAGGGGATTGTATTAAATGAACCTAGTGTAGTAGCCTTAGACTCATCAACAGGAAAAATTTTAGCAGTAGGACATGAAGCAAGAGAAATGTTAGGAAGAACTCCAGGAAAAGTAAATGCTATAAGACCAATGAAAGATGGCGTAATAGCAGATTTTGATGCAACAGGATTAATGCTAGATTATTTTATTAAAAAGGTTAATGGAAAGGGATTAGTTAGTAAACCAAGAATATTAATATGTTGTCCTTCTAATATAACACAGGTAGAAAAAAATGCTATAAAAGAAGCAGCTGAGAGGACAGGCGCTAAAAGAGTATTTTTAGAAGAAGAACCAAAAGTTGCTGCTGTTGGAGCAGGATTAGATATTGCTGAACCAGTAGGAAATATGGTTATTGATATTGGTGGAGGAACTACTGACATAGCAGTATTATCTCTTGGTGATATTGTATCAAGTTCTTCAATAAAGGTTGCTGGTAATACATTTGATAGTGATATAACTAAATTTATAAAAGAAAAATATAAATTATTAATAGGAGATAGAACTGCAGAAGAAATAAAATTTAAAATAGGTAGAGTTTATTCTGATTCTAAAAACGAAAAAATGCAGGTTAAAGGTAGAGATTTAGTGACGGGATTACCACATACTGTTACTATATGTAGTGAAGAAATAGAAGAATCTTTAAAAGAAAGCGCATATTTAATAGTTCATGCGGCTAAATCAGTTTTAGAACATACCCCTCCAGAACTATCTGCAGATATTATGAATAAAGGAATAATAATAACAGGTGGTGGAGCATTAATAAGAGGAATGGATAAATTATTAGAACATGAATTAAAAGTTCCAGTTGTGATAGCAGATAGTCCTCTTACTTGTGTAGCAGAAGGAACAGGTATATTACTTGATCATATAAATTTAATAGATAAATGCTAATAGGCATTTATTTTTTGTAGAGTATTTTTAAATGCTTTTACATATGAATAACAATATTTGTTTTCACCATAGTAATTGGTATTATTAAATAAATCAGTTAAGGCATCTTCTTTATTTTTAATATTATTATATATTCTATTAGAGGTCATAGCATCATAACTATCAGCAATAGCAATTATTTTACTTAATTTTGGTATTTCATTATCAATTTTATGAAAAGGATATCCACTACCATCTAATCTTTCGTGATGTGCTAATATTATATTTTTAACTTCTTTCATTGTTTCTGGTAATATAAAATACCCAAATTCAACATGTTTTTTAATTAAATCAAATTCTTCTTTAGTTAATTTTTCTTTTTTTTCCAATAAAGAAGTAGGAATATATATTTTTCCTATATCATGAAGTAATGAAGAATATAATAGTAAATCCATTTCATTATTTGGTAAGGATAAATATTTTCCTATATCATTTGAATATTTAGCAACTCTACAGACATGATTATAAGTATTTTTATCATAGAGTGATAATAAAAAGTACAACATATTTTTATTCATTTTTTCCCTCCTTTCCACAATATTATTGTCAAATTATTTCAAAATACCTAAATTTATCCACCTTTTTTTGAAAAAAAGTTATTATGATGTTAAAATTATGTACTTTTCCACCACAAATTTATAAATAAATGATATAATTAATTAAGGTGATGTTATGAATCCAATAATTACAAAAACATTATTAATGATATTAGTACCATTTCTATTTGTAGTAGCAATAATACCTTTTATAAAAAAAATAGCACATGTAGTTAATGCTATTGATATACCAAGAGGAAGACATATTCATAAAAAACCTACTCCTAAATTAGGAGGCTTGGCAATATTCTTTGGATTTTTATTAGGTTATATGATTTTTGGAACTCATAGTGTAATTATGAATGCTGTTTTAATAGGTAGTTTCATAATAATAATTACTGGTGTCATTGATGATATATGCGAATTATCTCCATTATATAAATTTATTGGTCAATTAGCTGCTGCATTAGTAATAACTATATATGGAAATTTATTAATAGTTGATGTAAGTGCTTTTGGTATTTATTTAAACTTTAGTATTTTATCTTATCCATTGACAATTTTCTTTATAATAGGATGTATTAATTGTATTAATTTAATTGATGGATTAGATGGATTAAGCGGTGGAATAAGTGCTATATATTATACTACAGTAGGAATAATTGCTATAATGCAAGGAAAATTAGGACTTGATTATGTTTTAACATTTGTAATGTTAGGATCAGTATTAGGATTTTTAGTTTATAATTTTAATCCTGCTAGTATATTTGCTGGAGATAGTGGTTCTATGTTCATGGGATTTATTATTTCTGTAATAGCATTATTAGGTTTTAAAAATGTAACAATGACATCTTTAATAATTCCACTTCTTATAATAGCTTTACCAATATTAGATACATTATTTGCTATAATTAGAAGAATTTTGAAAGGACAAAACCCAGCTCTTGGTGATAAATATCACATTCATCATCAATTATTAAATCGTAATCTATCTGTAAAAACAGTAGTTATAATAATATATTTAATTGATATGTTATTTGCTTTTGCTTCTGTTGTTTATGTTTTACATGATGCAACATTAGGGTATATTATTTATGGAATATTAACAGTTATAATTATGATTTTTGTAGTTAAAACTAATGTTGTATTTGATGATAATATTAGAAATAAATTTAAAATACATCGTAAATGATGTATTTTTTTAAAGTTTTTGTAAAAATTATAAATGGTGATACTATGTTAGATCAAGCATTACAAGTAGTACTTAGAAGTTTAATGTCATTAACAGTTTTATTTTTTGTTACTAAATTAATTGGTAGAAAACAAGTTTCTGAATTAAGCTTATTTGATTATACAATAGGTATATCAATAGGCAATTTTGCTGCTGAATCTACAATGAATTTTGATATACCATTTATTCATGGAATAGTAGCAGTAGTAACATATGGAATAGTGGCGTATTTAGTATCAATTGTTACTATGAAAAGTATTTTATTAAGAAGATTTTTAATAGGATATCCTATGGTTGTAATAGAAAATGGAAAAATTTTAGAAAAGAGTATGAAAAAACTTCGTATAGATATTAATGATTTATTAGAACAAGTTAGAAATGCTGGATATTTTGACTTAAGCACAGTTGAATATGCATTAATGGAACCTAATGGTAAATTAAGTATATTACTTAAAAGTGAATATCAACCAGTTATAAATAAAGATATGAATATTAAATTAGATAAAGCTTGCTTATGTACTAATGTAATGATAGATGGAATAATTATGAGTAAAAATTTAGAGTGTATTGGTAAAGATGAAACATGGTTAATTCATGAATTAAAAGTTAAGGGATATAAAACATATAATAAAATTATGTTAGTAACAGTTGATAATAATGAAAAATTAACGATATATGAAAAAAATTCAGATAAAAATCCTATACAATTGTTAGAATAAAAAGGTTGACTAAATATCAACCTTTTTTCGTATTTCTTTTTTTATATTTGATTTGATTTTTTTATTAATTTTATTTCTAAATGATTTATTAAAAATATATAGAATAATTATTAACAATATAATTCCACTAATTATATAAATATTATTAGTTATATTATTTTTTTCACTTTTCCACATATTTAAATTATTAGCTTTTGCTTCAATTAATGATTTCTTTAAAATATCTGTATATTTATAATCTCCATATAAATATTTAACATCAGCATAACCTTCTTTGACTATGCTATTTTGTAACAATTCATCATCAACAAATACCCATACAAGATGTCTATCATATTTATCAAATTTATCAGAATTTTCATCATACTCGATTTCAATTTTTTTAGCATTTTTAAGTAAATTACATGTAAATTCACTAGCTTCTTTACCATATGGTTCAATTTTATTAGTAGATTCTGGTGTATCTATAGCTAGAAATCTAGCTTTAATTTTTTCACCATTTATATTAAACCATGCTGTATCACCATCAACACATTTATTTAAAGTTACTATTTCTTTAGCATTAACATTTATACAAAAAAATAAAATAAAAATTATTAAAAATACTTTTTTCATACTATCACCATTTAAATTATACCAGAAAATTTGACAAATTTAGAAAAAAGTTATAGTATACTTGTATTTCAAAGGGGGAATTAATGTGATATTATATAGAGCATTAAATGAAGAAGATATGTATAATCTACAAAGTACAGGAAAAATAACAAGTTCATTAATAAATTCGTATAACAATATAGATAGCTATCCAATTGAAGTTCAAAATAAAATAAATAATTTTTACAACAAATGTTGTTGTGAATATGATAAATCATTTATGTTTAGTTTAATATATGGACATACTAATGGTAAACTACTTTTAGCTAAGCGAAGTCCATGGATTTCAGCAACTAATGATTTTTTTACAGCATATAATTACGCTAAATTAAACAAATGTAAATGGAACACTATTGATAGAAGATATATTATTTGTTTTGAAATTAAAGAAGGAAATATTATTAAAAATATATGTGATTTACAACAAATACCAGTTAAAAATGGCACAGCTATTGATCTTACAAATAACAAATTAGCATATTATCGTATGAAGAAACTTATATTACCATTTGGTATAAGTGGTATAGATAGAGATAATCTTGGTACAAACTTTAGTATTAGTAATTTTTCTACATCTGACAATCAATATTTGATTAGTAACAGTATTGACTCTAGAAAGTATTTATTATTATCACCTGAAGTTCAAGATAAATTGATTAAAAATTATGGGATGAATGTAGAAAGTTTTATTGAAACAAATTTTTCGTCTAAAAACAATGACTCTTTACAATTAGTAAAAAAAATGGTATAATTACACGGTTGATTGGAAGTGAACTTATGAAAAAAATAAAAAATATTGCTATAATAGCCCATGTTGACCATGGAAAAACTACATTAGTAGATCAATTATTAAAGCAATCAGGTACATTTAGAGAAAATGAAAATGTTGATGAGAGAGCAATGGATTCTAATGATATTGAAAAAGAAAGAGGAATTACAATATTAGCTAAAACAACAGCTATTAATTATAAAGACTATCGTATTAATATTTTAGATACACCAGGACATGCTGATTTTGGTGGAGAAGTTGAAAGAATTATGAACATGGTTGATGGTGTACTTTTAGTAGTGGATGCTTATGAAGGTACTATGCCTCAAACTAGATTTGTTCTTAAAAAAGCTTTAGAAGCAGGAGTAACTCCTATAGTAGTAGTTAATAAAATAGATAAAGATACTGCTCGCCCTGCCGAAGTAGTAGATGAAGTTTTAGACTTATTTATTGAATTAGGAGCCGATGAATCTCAATTAGAATTCCCAGTTATTTATGCATCAGCTATTAGAGGAACTAGTAGTTATGATCCAGATATAACAACTCAAAAAGAAACGATGGAACCAATATTAGATACAATTATTGAACATATACCATCTCCAAAACATGAAGAAGGTAGTTTACAATTTCAACCTGCATTATTAGACTATAATGATTTCGTTGGAAGAATTGGTATTGGTGTAGTTAAAAGAGGAAATATCAAGGTAAATCAAATGGTATCATGTGTTAGATTAGATGGATCTATTAAGCAATTTAGAATAGCTAAGATGTTTGGTTATATCGGACTTAAAAGAATAGAAATAACTGAAGCAGAAGCAGGAGATATTATAGCAATTGCCGGGTTACCAGATATTAGTGTAGGTGAAACTGTTTGTGAAGTAGGAAAAGAAGAAGCATTACCATTACTTCGTATTGATGAACCTACATTACAAATGACATTTGGTGTGAATACTTCACCATTTGTAGGTAGAGAAGGTAAAATTATTACTGCTAGAAAAATTGAAGAGAGATTATTAAAAGAAACTGAAAGAGATGTTTCATTAAAAGTAGAACCAAATGATAGTGAATCATTTATAGTTTCTGGTCGTGGTGAATTACATTTATCGATTTTAATTGAAAACATGCGTAGAGAAGGATTTGAATTACAAGTTTCAAAACCAGTAGTAATTATCAAAGAAATAGATGGCGTTAAATGTGAACCTTTTGAAGATGTTCAAATAGATGTTCCAGAAGAATTTGTAGGTAATGTTATAGAAGCTTTAGGTAATAGAGAAGGTATTATGGAAAATATGCATAATCATGAAAACCAAGTTAGATTACTATATACAGTACCATCACGTGGATTAATTGGTTTTTCTACTGAATTTATGACAATGACTAAAGGATATGGTATGATTAATCATACATTTAAGGAATATCGTAAAATGACTTCAAGTAATGTTGGTGAAAGAAAATTAGGTGTTCTAGTTTCTATGGAAAATGGTAAAGCAACAGCTTATTCTTTAGGAGCTTTAGAAGATCGTGGTATTATGTTTGTAGAACCAGGTACTGATATTTATGAAGGAATGATTGTGGGAGAACATTCTCATGAAGATGATTTAGCTGTTAATCCAGTTAAAGGTAAAAATTTAACTAATACAAGAAGTGCTGGTAAAGATCATACAGTAGTTTTAAAAAGACCAAGACAAATGAGTCTTGAATATTGTTTAGACTATATCAATAGTGATGAACTTGTAGAAGTTACACCTTTAAACTTTAGATTAAGAAAAAAAATATTAAATACAGCTGAAAGAAAAAAATATAATTTTAATAAAAAAAATGCACAATAAAACAACTTTTCAAGTTGTTTTTATTCTTCATCAAATAAATCTTTAATTCCTACTCCTAATGTAATAGCAATATGTTCTGCATTATCTAATGATAGTGTTTGATGTGTTGTTGATTCTAATTTAGCAATTAAACTATCACTAACCATTGCTTTATCAGCAAGTTCTTTTTGTGTCCAACCTTTTATCTTTCTATATTTTTTAATATTTTGACCTACTATATCATAAATATCTTTTTTCTTTTCCATATACTTCACCCACCTTTATTTTCTCACATATTTTAAAAATATAGTATAGACTAGTAGTCCAACTTATACTATTATTATTTACAGTTTACATAATATTATGTATTCATTATTGTAAAAATTATATAATTGTGTTAAAGTATAATTGATTTATTAATTATTTTGGTCCTTTCCAATTGAAAAGATAAGATAAATTTAAATCAATGGAAAGGAGATAATTATGCAAGATGAAAAAATAATCTGTAAAGATTGTGGAAAAGAATTTTTATTTACTGTTAGAGATCAACAATTCTATGCAGAACAAGGATTTAATAATAAACCTGTAAGATGTAAAGATTGTAGACAAGCTAAAAAAGATAGAATAGCTAAAAAGGATATAAACAAATAAAAACTCTATTAAGAGTTTTTTCTTTGTATTTGGTTATCTAAATAGTAATTTCGTAGTTCTTTGAATCTTTGGTAATGTACAACTTCTCTTTCTCTTAAGAATGAAAGTGGTCCTAATACATCAATATCATTTGTTAAATCCATTAAGTGTTCATAGGTAGCTCTAGCTCTTTGTTCAGCTGCCATGTCACTTTCTAAATCTGCTATAAAATCTCCTGTTGTTTCAATATATGATGCTGTAAATGGAACACCCATAGCATCTGCTGGAAATAAACCTGAATCATGTTCAGCAAATAATCCACCAAGTCCTGCTTGTTTCATTTCTTCAATTGTAGCATTTCTTGTTAATTGATAAATCATTGTCCCAATCATTTCTAAGTGACCTAATTCTTCAGTACCAATTAAGGTTAATAATGCTTTTCCTTTATCATCTGGCATAGTGAATCTTTGATTTAAATAACGTAGTGCTGCACCTAACTCAGAATCTGGGCCTCCATATTGGCTATATAAATATTTAGCCATTTTTAAGTCTTTATTTTTAATATTTATAGGATATTGTAATCTTTTATTATATTTCCACATATTTTCCTCCTAATTTTCCCAAGGCCATGGTTCATTATTATAGTCCCATGGATATTTATTTAAAGCATCACTTGATAGTGTTAGTGGTCCATACATTTCTTCGTAATTACCACTTATTGCTTTTAGTTGATTACGATATTGATTAAATAGCTCAATCATATCTCTATCATTAGGATATAGTGTTAAATAAAGACTTATATCAGATGCAGCAAATCCTAAAGCATCAATCATTATAAGCATTTGTTGTTGTTCTGACAATACATTAAATTCAACTGGATTTTTTAATTTATAACCATTGTATAAATTTTTGAACATATTTCCACGAATAAACCCTTGATATGGATCATATAATGTATTTGGATTAGCATCTTCAGTATATGTTGGTTTATTATAATTATTATTGTTATAATTATAATAATCGTTTCTTAAATTATAATTATACATAATTTCACTCCCCAATATAGAATATGGTTTTATGATAACTGTGTATAGGTAATTAACTATATTTTTATATTTATAGAATAAATTATTAAAAAGGGGTTGCAAAAAAGTTGATTTATTGCTAAAATATATGCTGTAACATTAGTTACATGGCGTGATTGGTGAAGTGGTTAACACGGCGGATTGTGGTTCCGTTATGCAAGAGTTCGATCCTCTTATCGCGCCCCATATTGAAATTTACGCACACCTTTGTGTGTTAAAAATTAAAAGTTCATAATACTGGTATTATGAACTTTTTTATATTTATTCTTTTACTGCTGGATTAAAATTTTCTATTGCTTCCACTAATTTAGAATGTTTTATAACAAAATGAATGATTGGATCAGAATTTTTAGAAAGAATAACATAATTATTTTTTAAAATAGTTATATTGATATTATTAAATATTTTACAGTCATTAATAGTAACATTATAATTTTTTTCCTTTTTAGAAAATTTAATTGTATCTTTTAAATGTTCTAAATATTCTTCATAATTATATTTGATTTTTTTTACATAAAACATATTTTCTAAAGAAATGTATATATCTTTTTGAAAGTCCTCTATATTTAGTTTATAAATAATATCGTTTATTTCATTATTATTAATTATTAATCTTATATTTTTTTCTTCTTTTTTAAATGATAATATATTTTTAATGTCATTATCAGGAATATTCTTCTTTTTTAAAATTTTAATAAGAAGTTCATTGTTTATAGTAAATAATGGTAATGAAGAAAATATTCTTTTTCTATCACCATTAATTTTAGAGTCATTTAATAAAAATAATTTATATTCTTCCATTTGCTCTTTCCTATATATGTTCATAAGTGGGATTGCTTTTTTTAATAATAAATTTGCTTTTTCTTTATAATATTTAATTTCTTTATTGTTAGTTGTAAATAAACTTTCCTTTATTATGAAATCCATTAATGCATTCTCCTGTTAAGGCAACACTTCCAGATACATAATTGAAATGATTATATATATTTGTTTTATTATTTTTAAAATAATATGGTGTTATTTGTCCTGTCATATAGATAGGAATCCAACTTTCAAGCCCTAACATCATTTCATTAAAAGGTCTATCCAAATTATGAATTATATTTAAGTGTAATCCTTTTTTAGCCATATAGCAATAGCAAACATCCAATGCTTATCAAACAAGGTATCATTAGTAATATCTTCCATAGTCATATCGCTACACATAAATATATTTTCCATTGATTTTGATAAAACAGTTCCTTTGAAAAAATCAAGTTCTCCTTTTTTCAATTAAGTGATTATTAGTTAAATAATCAATGCCATCTCAATAATAATTCTTTTTAACCATATAATATATTTCATTAATTAAAGTAAATTGATAATGTTAAGGAATTGAGTTATTTTATATAAGCAACATATATCTATATAATTATTACCTTTCATATTTAAAGTTATTATTTTTTAATATTTGAAATTGTTTTTATTTAATTTATGATACAATAAAAAAGGTGAGTATATGAAAAAAACTTTATTTTACATTTTTATATTTTTAATTTTTATACCAAATGTAAATGCATTTGAACTATCTAGTGAAAAAGCAGTTCTTTATAATATGAATGAAAATAAAATAATATATGAATTAAATAAAAATGAGAAAACTAGTATAGCAAGTTTAACTAAAATAATGACAACATTAGTAGCTATAGAAAATATAAAAGATTATAATGAAAAAGTAACAATCAATTATGAAATGTTAAAAGGTTTAGTGGAAGAAAATGCAGCTGTAATAGGATTAAAAGTAGGACAAAGTGTTACATATAACGATTTACTATATGGAATGTTTTTATCAAGTGGTGCGGATGCTACTAGAGCTATAGCAATATCAATATCAGGAAATGAAAAAAAATTTGTTGAATTAATGAATATTAAAGCAAAAGAGTTAGGAATGTTAAATACCCATTTTGAAAATACTGTCGGTTTAGATGATATAAATCATTATTCTACTGTAAATGATGTTTCAATTATGCTTAGAGCTGCTTTGAAAAATAGTAAATTTTATGAAATATTTTCAAGCGAATCATATGTTTTTTCTGATAAATCTTTAACAGCATATAGTACACTAAAAAAAACAGCTAAAAAATATAATTATGATGTTAGCTATATTATAGGAGCCAAAACAGGTTTTACATACGATGCTGGAAAATGCTTAGCTTCGCTAGCAATAGATAAAGAAAATAATATTAAATATTTACTAGTTACTACAAATGCATCAATTAATACAAATGAAGCTTATCATATAAAAGATGCTGTAACAATTTATAATTATTATTTTCAAAATTATAAATATTATAATATAGTCAAAAAAGGCGAATTATTACTCAATTTACCTACAAAATATGGTAAAAAAGAAGCAAATTTTTATGCATATAATGATATAAGTTATTATTATGATAATAGTTTTGATAGTAATAAAATTTTATTGAAATATAATGGATTAGATTTAATAACCACTAATATGAAAGAAGGTACTAGAGTTGGTGAAATAGAAGTATTTTATGATAATGAATTAGTAGATGTAATCAACATATATTTAGAAGAAAAAATAGATTTTTCAATAATCCAATTTTTAAAAGATAATATATTTTATTTTGTTGCATTTATTTTAATTATTATTCTATTCAATATAAAAAGAATTATTATTCCTTTATTAAAAAATTCATGATATAATTTATATATATTATAGATATTTCAGGGTGGTAGTATGGAGTTTTCATTTAGAATAAATTTAAAATTATTTAATATTGAATCTGTTAATGATGAGTGGAATTTAATTAATTTATTTGATGATAATTCACTATATGATTTTATAAATGATAGTGAGTTTTCAAAATATATTTATTTCATTAAAGAAGATAATAATATAATTGGATTTGTATATTTAATGCAATTTAAAAATTCTGATATATATAATTTAGAATATGGATTAAAAAAAGATAAATTAAATAAAAATTATATTTATACATTATTGACATTAATTAGAGATGAAATAAAATCAAAACATTTAGACAAAATTATGTTAGTTTCAAGAAATGAAAAAGGAAGTAAATATAATGAAGTTGCTTCATTATTTGGAAAATTAATATATTCAGGTGATTTTGATTATTACGAAATAAATCCAAATTGCGAAAATTTGGAGGAAGAAAATATTAAAATAAAAAAATATCTAGAAAATGTAGTATGCAGGTGATTAGTACGGAAGAATTTATATTTATAAATACAGAAGGAAAATTGTATAAAGAAAAAACGAATGATCTTAAAAAATATAGGCATGGGGACATTGCTTATAATTATATGAAAAAGGAAAATTTACAAATTCATGAAGTTGATATAAATCAAAAAAATGGTTATTTGTGGGGAATTGAATTAGCTAAATTTTATTCTATATTTGTAATTCATGTTAGTAACCCTTTTTCAATTATATACATACCACAAAATTTAACAAAAGAACAAATAGATTGGATAGAAAAAAATATAAAAGAAGTCATAAATAAATTAAATACAGAAATTTTTATATGTGACTTTCTAAATAATACAGAAATTAATTATTTATATTTTAAAGAAAATATAGAAAATAAATTATGCAACTACTTAAAAACCAAAGGTGTAAATATAGGAGGAAATGAATATAATGGAAAATGTAAGCAACTTTATTTATGAAGAAGAAAAAAAATTAAAAGAACAATTTGATAAAATAGATTCATTAGTTTATATAAATAGTTTAAAAGTCTTAAATGCTTTTCACAAAAATAATTTATCAGAATCACATTTTAGTTCAACTACAGGTTATGGGTATAACGATATAGGACGAGATACAATAGAAAAAATATTTGCTGATATATTTAAAAGTGAAGATGCTTTAGTTAGAAGTCAATTTATATCTGGTTCTCATGCTCTTACTGTATGTTTATTTGCTTTACTTAGACCAAATGATACATTGCTTAGTATAAGCGGCCTTCCATATGATACATTACATGAAGTAATTGGTATTAAAGAAAATAAAAGTTCTTTAAAATCATATGGTATTCATTATGAACAAATAGATTTGATTGATAATGAATTTGATTATAAAAAAATAGAAGAGACATTAAAATCAAAAAAAATTAAAGTAATTGAAATTCAAAGATCAAAAGGATATTCTACTAGAAAAAGTATAACAATAGATCATTTAAAGGCAGTTATTTCTTTTATTAAAAATATAAGTCCAGATACTATTATTATGATTGACAATTGTTACTGTGAATTTGTTAATGATGTAGAACCAACCGAGGTAGGAGCTGATATAGTAGTAGGTTCATTGATCAAAAATTTAGGTGGTGGTATAGCGCCTAATGGAGCATATATTGTTGGCAAAAAAGATTTAATAGAATTGGCTGCAGAAAGATTAACTTTACCTGGAGAGGGTAAAGAAGTTGGACCAACTTTAGGTATAAATAAACAGATTTTACAAGGATTATTTATGGCTCCTAGTGTAGTAGGTTCAGCACTTAAAACAGCAATATTGACTAGTAAATCATTAGAAGATTTAGGGTATAAAGTAGAACCTAAATATAATGATGAAAGAGCTGATATTGTTCAAAATATTGTTTTTGAAAATAGAGAAGATTTAATTAGATATTGTGTTGGTATTCAAAAAGGTTCCCCAATAGATTATTATGCAACACCTATGCCTTGGGATATGCCTGGATATGATGATCAAGTTATTATGGCAGCAGGTACTTTTACACAAGGTTCTTCTATAGAACTATCATGTGATGGTCCATTAAGAAACCCTTTTATAGCATATCAACAAGGTGGCTTAACTTATGAATATGGTAAATTAGGACTAATTAGTGCAATTAATGAATTAAAAAATGGAAAATAATTTAGAAGATTATATAAAAAGTATTGATATTTCTAAATCGTTTTTAAAAAGGACATCTAATGGAATTTTGTTAAGTGATGAAGAAATTGATATACTAAAAAAATACAACATAAATTATGAAAAATGTATAAGCACTGATGAACTAATTTTTGAAATTGAAGAATATCTAAATGAAGATGGTGATGCTTCTGATTTAGAAAATTTATCATCTAGATTAGCTGAATATAAGTATTATTATGAAACAAATAAATAAATTTGTTTTTTTCTTTACAAAAAAATAAAAATTTTATAAAATATCTATTTAAGGAAGTGATATTATCATAAATAATTTTTATAGATGTTTTGAAAATAAATATCTAACTAAAAATGATGTGATAAATATTAGAAATAAATTTAAATCTTGCTACAAAATAAATAAAAAGGAACATAAAAATAAAAAATTTCGATATGATTATTTGTTTATAAATAGAAAAAAACATAATAAAAATTATGTTAAAAAAGAATTAGAAGAATCCAAAAAAATATTAGATGATATATGTGGTTATGAATTAGATAAAAATCAAAGACAAATAGTTGTCACTGATGAAGAAAAAACTTTAGTAATTGCCGGTGCTGGTAGTGGTAAGAGTTTAACAATTATAGGGAAAATAAAATATTTAATCGAAAGAAAAAATATAAAACAAAGTGATATTTTATGTATATCATTTACAAATGAAGCATGTAATTCATTAAAAAATAAATTAAAGAAGTATTATAATTATGATATAAATGTACTAACTTTTCATAAATTAGGTATAAGTATTATAAAAGAAAGAAATAAAGAATTTAATATAGCTAGTAATTGTTTAGAATTTGTTATAAAAGAAGTATTAGAACAATCAAATTTAAAAGAATATTTAAAAAAATATTTTAAAATTGATTATATAAATCAAATAGATAAATTAATTTCTACTTTTATTCATTTATATAAATCAACATATAATAATTTAGATTATTATGAAAAAATAATAAAAAAAGTTAAAAGTAAAAACGAATTAATTTTAATTAAAATAATATATATGATACATCGCATATATGATGTAGAATTAAAGTCACAAAATGAAATAGATTTTGATGATATGTTACATATTGCTAATGAAATAATTTTAAAAAATGATATCAGAAAAAAATATAAATATATTATTATTGACGAATATCAAGATACTTCTTATGTTAAATTTAATTTAATAAAAAATATTTTAGAAAAAACAAATGCTCATTTATTAGCGGTAGGTGATGATTTTCAATCAATATATAGATTTACTGGATGTAATTTAGATATTTTTATTAATTTTAAAAAATATTTTAAAAATTCAGTTATAATGAAATTAGAGAATACATATAGAAATTCATTAGAATTAATTAAAATAACATCTAAATTTATATTAAAAAATAAAAAACAAATTAAAAAAAATTTACATTCAAATAAACATATTATAGAACCAATTAAATATGTTTATTACAATAATAAAAAACAAATATTTAAAAAGTTAATAATTGATATATATAATAAAAGTAAAAAAGAAATAATGATATTAGGTAGAAATAATTGCGATATAAATTCAGTAATAGATAATGATTTTATATTAAATAATGATAATTTAATATATTTAAAAAATAAAAATATTCAAATGAAATATTATACTGTTCATAAATCAAAAGGATTAGAAAGTGATAATGTAATAATTATCAATATGGAAGATAAATTACTTGGATTTCCGAGTCAAATAGAAGATGATAAATTATTAAGATTTGTTTTAAATAAAAAAGAATATTATCCTTATGAAGAAGAAAGAAGATTATTCTATGTAGCTTTAACTAGAACAAAAAATAATGTTTATCTATTAATACCAGTTAATAGAAAATCAATATTTGTTAATGAAATAAAAAAAGTTAAATTATCTTAACTTTTTCTTTTTCCATATTAAGTTTTATATAATCTGATACCATTTGAATAACAATGCTATTTAATTCTTTGGAATAATGAGTTTTACAACTAGTGTCAATATTATAAATATATAAATATTCATTATATTTTGAAATTTGTTTATTTTTTATTAAAGTATTTAATTCTTTTTCAAATTTCATACAATAACCATCTTCATCATATATATAACTATAGAAGTATTTTCCATATTTTTCAGAAGATTTAAATTTTTTAAAATTTTCTCTTAACTCATTTTCATTAACTTCTAAAATGTTATTTTCTTTGGCATTAATTAAAAATAATTTTAACATATTTAATACTACTTTTTCCATTATAACACTCCCTGTAGACAACATTATAGACCATAATTAATAATATGTCAATTTGACTTATGAAGAAATATTTGATAGAATTAGTTCATTCAATTAAGAGGTGAAAATAGTGAAGATAAGTAAATCTACCATATTAATTATCATAATTTCTTTAATTGATTGTGTAGTTGGATATACAGTTATAAGTAAATGTTTTTTTAATCAAGAAGTAAAAAATGAAATTAAATATGAACCAAAGGTAGAAGTAATGGAAGAGGTTATAAAAATGGAGCCATTACTTACTGAAGAAATTGTTTATGATAACATGACATTAACTGAGTTGACAGAAAAACTAGATAGATATTTAAGCTCTAATTTAAGTGGAATGGGTATGATATTTGCTACTAAATCATTAGAACTTGGAGTAGATCCATATTTAGCGGTAGCCATATCTATGCATGAAACAGGATGTAAATGGGGCTGTAGTAAATTAACTAAAGAATGTAATAATGTTGGTGGTATGAAGGGAAGTCCAAGTTGTGGTAATGGATCTTATAGAAAATTTGATACATTAGAAGAAGGAATTACTAAATTTATAGAAAATATAGCCAATAATTACTATGCTTATGGTTTGACTACACCAGAAGCAATGAATCATAAATATGCTGCTAGTAAAACATGGGCAACTAAAGTAAATAAATACATAAATGAAATTAAAAAGGCATAGTTCAAAAAACTTAACTTTTTTAATATAAAAGTTAAAAAAATATTGACTTTAAACATACTTTTTAATATAATCATAATTGGTACATTTTCTATATCCCAAAGAAATAGATATTGGGAACATCTATTTCAAATTATAGAAAGGATTTGTTTTTATGAAAAACACATATATGCAAAAGAAAGAAGATTTAGTACGTAATTGGTATGTAATCGATGCTGAAGGAGAAAATCTTGGACGTGTAGCTACTAAAGTAGCAACTGTTTTAAGAGGAAAACATAAACCTACATACACACCACATATTGATTGTGGAGACTTCGTTATTGTTATTAATGCTTCAAAAGTTAATTTAACTGGTAAAAAATTAGATGACAAAATCTACTATAACCATAGTGGATATACTGGTGGTTTAAGAGAAAGAACTGCTAGAGTTATGAGAGAAAGTTATCCAGTTGAAATGATTGAAAGAGCAGTTAAAGGAATGCTTCCAAAAGGAAGATTAGGACGTCAAATGTATAAAAAATTATTTGTTTATGAAGGTTCAGAACATCCACATATGGCACAAAAGCCAGTGGAAATGAAAATTAAATAGGAGGGTTTTAAATGGCAAAAGTATTTACAGGAACAGGTAGAAGAAAATCTTCAGTAGCTCAAGTTAGAATGACTGCTGGAAAAGGAAATATTACTGTTAATGGAAGAGATGTTAAAGATTTCTTTCCATATGAAACAAATATAATGGATTTAAAACAACCTTTAGTAGCAACAAATAATGAAAACACATTTGATATCGAAGTTATTGTAGAAGGTGGAGGTTTTTCTGGACAAACTGGAGCAATTCGTTTAGGAATTACTAGAGCTTTATTAGAATATGATAAAGCAAATGAAGGAAGCGAAACAAGTTACAGAACTATTTTAAAAAGAGCTGGATTTGTTACTCGTGATTCTAGAAGTAAAGAACGTAAAAAACCAGGTCTTAAAGCAGCTCGTAGAGCACCACAATTCTCAAAACGTTAATATACCATGTACTATTACCTTGAAACTATTTGTTTCAAGGTTTTTCTTTTATCTCTTAATTTATTGTGATATAATTAAATAAGAAAAGAGGAATAATATGAAAAAGGGAATACCAAATTGGGTTATTATTACATGTTCTGTAGGAGTATGTTTGTTTTTTGTACTAATTTTATCTAATTTATTTAATTTATATGATTTTAAATATGATGTTGATAAAGATGGAAATATGATTATAGAAAAAAATAAATTTATGATAAATAAGGATATGAATAGTTTTTATGATGATGAAACTAAAAGTTTTTATGTAGAGGGTATATTTAAAAATAATACTGAAAAAACTTATTATAATATTTCATTAACATACACAATATATGATTTAGATGGAAATGTATTAGGAAATGCTTATGCTTATTTAGATAGAATTAATTCAAGTGAAAAGTGGAAATTTAAAGCAACATATTTAGATGTTGATGCTACAGATGCTGTTAGCTATAAATTGATAGATATTAGTTATAATTAGGTGATTTATGTTATTAAGTAAAGATTGGAAAGATTATACGATAATTGATGCTGGAAATAAAGAAAAATTAGAAATATGGAATGGTATCATATTAAGAAGACCTGATCCTCAAGCAATGTGGGATATTGATATAAATGAAACTTGGAATAAAGTAGATGGTTTTTATCATAGAAGTTCTAAAGGTGGGGGATCTTGGGAATTTAGAAAAAAAATACCAGAATATTGGACAGTAACCTATAAAGATTTAACTTTTAAAGTAAGTCCTACAAATTTTAAACATACTGGTTTATTTCCTGAACAAGCAGCAAATTGGGATTTTATGATTAATAAAATAAGAAAAGCTAATAGACCAATTAAAGTATTAAATTTATTTGCTTATACAGGAGCAGCAACTATGGCTTGTTCATATGCAGGAGCAACCGAAGTAGTCCATGTAGATGCAGCACGTGGTATGGTTGATTGGGCAAAAGAAAATATGAAATTATCTCATTTAGAAAATAATAAAATAAGATTTATTGTTGATGATTGCTTAAAATTCGTTTTAAGAGAAAAAAGAAGAGGAAATAAATATGATGCTATTGTAATGGATCCACCATCTTTTGGAAGAGGTCCATCTGGTGAAGTATGGAAATTTGAAGAAAAAATAATGGAATTAATTCATGCTTGCATGGATATATTGAGTGATACTCCTTTGTTTTTTCAAGTAAATGCATATACTACTGGTATATCAGAAAGTGTATTAGAAAATGTAATGAAAATGAGTTTACTTAAAAAATATCCATATGGAAGTATAGAAGCAGATGAAATTGGATTACCTATCTTAAATAATAATTTAGTATTACCTTGTGGTATATATGCTAGATGGGAAAGTAATGAATAAAATATTTAAACATATATTTTAATAGGTGAAAAATATGCGCTATAAAATATGTGTTTTTTTATTATTTTTAATATGTTTATTTGCTACTAAATATGTGTATGCATCAACTAATGAATTTCCACTAATTGGAAAAGTTATTTACATAGACATTGGACATGGTGGTAATGATCCCGGTGCTATGTATAAAGATATATTAGAAAAAGATATTAATTTAGAAATAGGTAAAAAAATAGAACAAAGTTTATTAAAAAAAGGTGCTATTGTATATTTAACACGATATGATGATTATGATTTATCAGTAACTAACACTATTAATAATAAAAGAAGTGATTTATCTAGAAGAGGAAATTTAATAAATAAAAGTGGATGTGATTTGTTTATATCAATTCATTTAAATGCTGAAGAAACAGGTCTATGGAGAGGTGCTCAAGTTTTTTATAATAGTAAATTAGAAAAAAATAAAAAATTAGCTGAAACTATTCAAAAGTATTTTAAGAAAAATTTGAATAGTAATAGAAAAGCTAAAGTAGATAATAGTCTATATTTGCTGAAGCGAATAGATAGACCTGGTGTACTATTAGAATTGGGATTTTTAAGTAATTCAAACGATCGATATTTATTAAAACAAGGAAGTTATCAAAATAAAATATCTGATACTATTGTGAATGCTATTATACATTATTTTAATAATTAATAATTCACTTATTGAATAATTAATGATATAATTACTATAATAGGTGATGATATGAAAAAAAATAAGACATTTAAAACACTTGATGAACAAGTAGAAATACTAAGAAATAAAGGATTAATTATAAAAGATGATGAAAAAGTAAAAGAAATACTATTTAGAGAAAATTATTTTTTCATAAGTGGATATCGTCATTTATTTATGAAAAGTTTTAAAGACAGTACTTTTATAAAGGGAACAACTTTTGATGAATTGTATGCTACATTTCAATTTGATAGAAATTTAAGAAATATCATGTTTAAACATTTATTAATAATTGAAAACAATGTTAAGTCAATATTTAGTTATACATTATCTAAAAAATATGGTTTTAAGGAAAAAGATTATTTAAATCCTAAAAATTTTACACAAGATAAATTAAAAAATAGACAAGTTTATGATGTAATAAACAAGATGAAAAGGCAAATTAGAGTTAATGGTAAACAACATGCAGCGACAATGCACTATTTAAGTAATTATGGATATATTCCTATGTGGATTTTAGTCAAAGTATTATCTTTTGGAATAATTTCTGAATTATATAACATATTAAAAGTAGAAGATCAAATTGCTATAGCAGAAATATATAACTTAGATCCTGAAACTTTATCAATTTATTTAGCTCTTTTAGCTAATTTTAGAAATTTATGTGCACATGAAGATATATTATATGACCATAGAACTCAAAGGGTAATACCAGATACAAGATATCATCTTGAATTGGGTATTGAAATGACTGATGATGAATATGATTATGGTAAGAATGATTTATTTGCCATTATAATAATTATGAAACAGATGTTAAGAGTTGAAGAATTTGATGAATTAACATTTGAAATAGGTTATGAAATAGATGTATTAGATGGTAAAGTAGATACTGTACCATTAGAATTAATTTTAAATAAAATTGGTTTTCCAAGTAATTGGAGAGATATTGAAAATATAAAATAAAGGGTGGAATATGAAAAAAGCATTTAATTTTGCAGTTTGTATTATAGCCTCTTTTTTTATTGGCTTTTTCTATAATGAAAATTTAAAAGAAACAGATTTATTACCTACATTTAATGAAGTTCAGGTAATGGAAAAAAACAGTTTTAAAGATTCTATTGATAAAATTTATAATGCTGTTGTTGTTATTGAAACGTATGACAAAAATGAAAATATTATTGGTACTGGATCAGGCTTTTTTTATAAAAAAAATGATATGGGATATATTATTACTAATAATCATGTTATAGAAAAAAGTTCAATTATTAAAGTTATTAATATGAATAAAGAAGTATATGTTGCAAAATTAGTAGGTACTGATGAATATTTTGATATTGCTATTTTGTCAGTAGATAAAGAAGCAGTTTTACAAGTTGCTAATTTAGGAATAAATAGTGAATTAAATGTAGGAGATACAGTTTTTACAGTTGGATCACCTTTAGGATCTAAATATATGGGTACTGTTACAAAAGGAATATTATCAGGTAAAGATAGAATGGTAAATGTTAGTACTAGTAGAGGAAATTATATGATGGAAGTATTACAGACAGATGCTGCTATAAATCCAGGTAATAGTGGTGGTCCACTTGTTAATTTGTCAGGAGATGTAATAGGTGTAAACTCTCTTAAATTAGTTCAGGATGAAATAGAAGGAATGGGATTTGCTATACCAATTAGTTTAGTTAATACTATATTGGATAGATTAGAAAAAGGTGAGGTAATTACTAGGCCTATAATTGGATTAGAAATAAGTGACTTAAATAGTGAAGTATTGAATAGATATAAAGTAAATAGTGGAATATATGTTAACAAAGTAGATAGTAATTATCCAGCTAAATTTTTAAAAATTGGAGATATAATAACATTAATTGATGATAAAGAAGTAGAAAATACTAGTCATTTTAGATATATTTTATATACTCATAAAGTTGGTGATACTATAAAAATTACATATATTAGAGATGGAAAAACTAATAATATAAGTATTTTGTTAGATAAAGGCATATAAAAAAGCGATAGCTCGCTTATAAAAATAATATAACTAGTGTACCAACAATTAAGCAGTAGAATACAAAATAAATTAATTTACCATTTTTAATTATTCCATTAAACCATTTAGTAGCAAAATAAGTAATTATACCAGTTACAATTATACATGCTATATAACACATCCATAAGTTAATACTTATATTAGCAACTAGTAAATCTTTTACACCAAGTATCATAGTTGCTAAAGAAATAGGAATATATAACATAAATGAGAATTTAAAAGCAGTATCTCTTTTTAAGTTTCTAGACATTCCTCCTACTAAAGTAGCGCCACTTCTACTTATACCTGGAAGAAGTGCTACGGCTTGGAATAATCCTATTATAGTAGCATCCAACCATGTAATATCTTTGTCATCCTTTTTACCTTTTATATTTCTTATTAAAAATAAACATAAAGCAGTAACTAAAAGAGCAAAACCAACAATTTTCGCACCATTTAGCCATTCTTCAATAGTATCTTTAAATAATAATCCAATTATTCCTGCAGGGATAGTTCCTATTACAATAAGCCATGCATATTTAAAGTTACTTTTGTACTTATTTTCTTTAGTTTTAATATATAAGAAGAAATCTTTTATTATAGATACAATATCATCCCAAAAGAAGATTACTATAGCTATCAAACTACCAAAATTAAGTAGTATTTCAAAATTTAAGTCATTTAATTCATTCATTTTAATTAAATTTCTAAATATAATTAAATGTCCACTTGAAGATACTGGTATTGGTTCTGTTAAACCTTGTATTACTGCTAAAAACAAATATTTTATTAATGTCATCATATTATCACCTTAGTCCATTATATACTATTTAAAAAAAATAATAAATAAATTTATTTAAATTAAGTAAAATTAATTAGGTGGTAATATGATTGTTAGATTATTCATTTTTTTAATTGGCTTTGGTTTTACAGTAATAGGTTTTGTTTATATTATAAGTTATTTAAATTTATTATCAATAGGGTATAATTTTTTGGATTATGTCCAATTTATAATGAAAAGATTAGAATGCCTTTATGCATTTTTAGGTATTTTAATTATGATATTGGATATTTATTTACCAGGAGGAAAAAATGAACTATATATATGATATTATTTTAAATTTTAATGAACAGATTTATGATTTTTATGAGTGGAATAAAAGTGATAATTTAACTCATATAAGAAAGATTCCACTAATTAGAATTAATAGTAAAGATTTATATAATATTGAAAATAACAATATTAGATTTAATGAAGAATTATTTAATAAAATAAGTAATAAAACTGAAATATTTTCTGGAAGAACAGTTAAAAATATTGATGCTTGTCTATTTAGTGACGGAACAAGTGTTCTGGCGCTTAAGTTTAAAAATAATAAATATTACTATTCTAAATTAATATTGGAAGAGGAAATGGAAGTTACTGAAGTTTCAACTCGTATGAAAGAATCAGTTATAAATTATGAAATTATTAGTAAAAAAATAAAAAGTTTGAAAACAAGAAAAGAATTAGAAATAGAAAATTATGTAAAAAAAGAACTGAATATTTTAGAAAAAAATCATGAAGATGAAAAATTAAAATATTTATTTTTTGAATGTTTTGGAAAAAAAGAATATGATGTTAAAAAATTATATAATGAATCAGACAAAATATATGGTATTTTAAAATTAATTCAAATAAATAATGTATAAATTAAAAAAATATAAGCAATATTATATTTAGGAGGCAATATGAAAAAAATATTATTAGGAATTTTATCAATTATTCTATTATCTGGATGTGGTGAGAAAATGTTTAATACACCTACTAAAAAAGTAGAAATGTTTTTTCAAAATTATCAAACCTTAAGTAAAGATGTAATTGAACAATTAAATAAAGTTGTCAATGAAGAAGAGAATTTCAATGCTGATCAAAGGTTGGCATATAAAGAATTAATGAAAAAGCATTATCAAGAATTAAAATATGAAATTAAAGATGAAAAAATTGATGGTGATAAGGCTACTGTAACAGTTGAAATAGAAGTTACTGATTATAGTAAGGCTTTAAAAGAAGCAGATAAATATTTGGAAAATAATAAAAGCGAATTTTACGATGATAAAGGTGTTTATGATGCATTTATGTTTACTACATATAGGATAGAAGAATTAAAAAAAGTTAAAGACAAAGTTAAATTTACATTAAATATGAATTTATCTAAAGTTGATGATGAGTGGCAATTAGATAAAATAAGTGATATTGATGAACAAAAAATTAATGGAGTTTATTATTATTAGGACTATATGTCCTTTTTTTAAATTTAATTTGACATTAATTTATAATAATGTTATATTTTTGTTAGTGAGGTATTTATGGAAGATAAGGAATTGATAGAAAAATATAAACAAGTAATTAAAGAATATAAAGATATAGAAGAAGATTTTAAAACTATAAATTCTAAAATTAATGAAGGTAATCTTAATGCTGAACAAAGATCTGAATTTTATGAAGATTTAAAATATGATAGAGAAAGAATATCAAGATTAACTGATGTTATTAATATTTTAGAAAAAAATAGTGTGATTGTAGAATATAATAAAAGAAATAATATATAATTGTATTAATATGGTTTTAGACTATTAATAAATTCTATTAATAGTCTTTTATTAGATATAAATGTATTTATAATTTATATATATAATAAAAAGTATATTGAATTAAATAAAAGGAAGGAAAAGTAATGGATAATATTTATTTAAAAGAAGTATCAGAAAATGACATTGATTTATTAAAAGAATATAATGATGATTGTGAAAAAAATAATTATTCATTTTGGATTTCTGAGAGAAGGTTTCCTGATGTAATAAAGAATTGGAAATTAAATCAAACTGATTTATCAAAAGTTCACTTTTATCCTTTTTGGCTAATGAAAGATAATAAAGTAATTGGACAAACAATTTTAAAAACGAATATAGAAGTTGATGAAATGTGGAAAAATATTGGTGGTAATATTAGCTATGTAATTATTCCAAGCAATAGAAAAAAAGGATATGGAACAAAATGCCTTAATTTAGCACTTCAAAAATGCAAAGAATTAGGATTAAAAGATGTTTTAATTTCTTGTTCAATTAATAATATTGCTTCAAAAAAGGTAATAGAAAATAATTATGGAATACTAAGGGACATTGTTTATAATTATAGTAATGATCAAGAATATAGATATGATATAAATATAGATGAATCTTTAAAAAATTTTTGTTATAATAACATAAGAAGATAGAAAATTTTCTATCTTTTTGATATTAACTATATAAAAAATGTCAGTATAATATAAATTGCAATTATTTAATATATAAACTGTATTAATATAGTTTTTTTCATTCTTTTTTTTTATAAGCATATATTTTTATAGGTGATTATATGAAGAAAATAATAACTATAATTTTTTCCTGTTTATTAATAAGTAATGTTAAAGCAATAGATACAAGTGCTACATCTGCTATATTAATGGATATGGATAGTAATAGAATATTATATGCTGAAAATATTCATAAGGTAAGAAGTGTAGCATCAATATCTAAAATAATGACAGCTATACTAGCAATAGAAAATACTGATATTAAAAGAAAAGTTATAATTGGTGATGAAATAGATCATTCATACGGATCTGGAATTTATATAAAAAAAGGTGAAGAACTTACTATAGAGGATTTATTGTATGGTTTAATGTTAAGAAGCGGTAATGATGCTAGTTATGCTATTGCTAAAAATACATTTGGTAGTGTTGATGCTTTTGTTATTAAAATGAATGAATTAGCTACAACAATAGGAATGAAAAATACAGAATTTAATAATCCTAATGGTTTAGATGAAGAAGAAGGTAATTTTTCTACCGCATATGATATGGCATTGCTTACTTCTTATGCTAATAAAAATGAAATATATAGAAAAATTGTTAGTACTAAAAAATATACTTTAAAAACAAATATGAATACATATATTTGGCATAACAAAAATAGATTATTATCTTCATATGAATATACTACAGGAGGTAAAACTGGTTTTACTATTAATGCTAGAAGAACTTTAGTAACAACAGCTAGTAAAAATAATTTAAATTTAGTAGCTGTAACTTTAAATGATGGTAATGATTTTAATGATCATAAAAATTTATTTGAATATGGTTTTAATAATTATAAAAAACATCAAATTTTAAAAAGTGGCATTTTAAATATTGATGATGATTACTATAGAGGTTATGAACTGTATATAAATGATGATTTTTGGTATCCTCTTTCTAAAGATGAAGAAGATGGAATAAAAGTTGAGTATGAATTAAAGAAAGAAAGAGAATTTAAAGATAATATGTCAGTTGGTAATGTAAATGTTTATTTATATAATGAAAAAATATATAGTACCGACATTTATTTAAAAGATAATGTAAACAAACAAGAAAAAATATCTATATTTACAAAAATTAAGGAGTGGTTTTTAAATTTATGGTAAATAAAATATGGGGCTTTTTTATTGTTGTAGGTGTTATTACTTGTTTATTAACTTCTAAAATAGATGTTTTAAATACAGAAATACTGGAATGTACTAAAACTAGTTTAGATATGATTTTGAAAATTTTTCCTGTGATGGCTTTATGGTTAGGTATTATGAAAATTGCTAATGTGTCTGGTTTACTTGATAAATTTTCTAAAATGTTAAAACCAATTTTAAAGTTATTATTTCCTGAAATACCTGAAGATCACGAATCATATGGTTATATATCTTCTAACATAGTTGCTAATATGTTTGGATTAGGTAATGCTGCTACTCCTTTTGGACTTAAAGCTATGAAATCTTTACAGGAATTGAATTCTAAAAAAGATACAGCAACTCGTAGTATGATTACATTTTTAGTTTTGAATACTAGTGGTATCACTTTAATTCCAACAACTATTATTTCACTTAGAATGATGTATGGTAGTAGTAATCCTACATCAATAGTATTTATTTGTATAATGTCAACTTTTATTTCTACATTTTTAGGATTAATTATAGATAGAATATTAGCTAAATATGCTTAACATTTCTAATTATGTAATACCATTTTTGGTTTTGATTGTTATTTTATATGGAATATATAAAAAAGTTGATATTTATAATGTATTTATAGAAGGTTCTAAGGAAAGTTTTGAATTGGTATATACAATGTTTCCTTGTTTCTTAGCTATGGTTTTTGGTATAAATATATTTTTAAAAAGTGGTTTTTTGGATTATCTAAATCAATTTATAAGTCCTATTTTAAATTTTTTAAAAGTTCCATTACCACTTTTTCCTATGATTATAATGAGACCTATATCTGGTAGTTCTTCTTTAATTATTTTAAGCAACATTTTAGCTAATTATGGACCTGATAGTTTTATTGGAGTACTTGCTTCTGTATTACAAGGTTCTACTGATACAACATTTTATATTTTAACTTTATACTTTGGTAGTGTAGGTATTAAAAAAATTAAGTATTCTTTAATAGCAGGTTTATTAGCTGATATATGTGCTATATTCGTTTCTATTTTTATAGTCAATTTATTTTTTAATTGACTTTTTATTTTGTATTTTTTATAATAGAACATGTTTTGAGGTTATATTATGGATGATTTATTATTAGCGCAAAAAATTATATGTAATAAGTTTTGTAATATTAATAGTGATATTTATCATGAAAATTCTTTTGTGTATTTATTTACTAATGAAAAAATAAAACTATATCAAAAATTTATGAAAAATAGAAAAAATTCACTTAGTATTATATCTTCTGGTGATCAGGTTTTAAATTTATGTCTTGAGTGTAGTAATATTGATTGTTTTGATATTAGTCGATTTCCTAAGTATTTGTTAGAACTTAAAAAAGCTTTAATTTTGTCTTTAAATTATGATGATTATATTGAATTTTTCTTTAATTCTATACATTATAATAATGAAAAATATGATGATTTTTATTATGAATCAAGGATTAATTTGGATAAGGAATATAGAAATTTTTGGGATGGATTATTTAATTATTTTGATTGGACAGAAATATGTAATTCTACTTTATTTTCATCTCAAACTATTTCTTTAAATCAAATATTGGAATATAATACATATTTATCTTATGATAATTATAACTTGTTAAAGAGTAATTTAAAAAATGTTAATTTTAATTATTATATTTCTTCTATTCAAGAATTGTTTAATATTTTAAATAAGAGTTATGACTTTATTAATTTATCAAGTATTATATATTATGTTAATAATTATAAAGATATTTTGTCTACTTTAAAATTAAATGATGATGGTATAGCTTTAACTTATTTATATAAAATAACAACTGAACTTATTAATAATTATAATAATTGTAGTTTTTGTCAGTTTGAAAATAATCCAGAAGGAGTTATGATTTTGAAAAAGTAATTTATTGTAAATATTAAATATTTATGATAATATATAAAATAATGATATAGGTGATAATATGGAAAGACTTAGTAAAGTAATAGCTTCTTCTGGTATTGCTTCTAGAAGAAAAGCTGAAGAATTAATTGATAAAGGATTAGTAAAAGTTAATGGTAAAATAATACGTGAACAAGGTGTCAAGGTAGATACTAGTGATATTATTGAAGTTAATAATCATATTTTGAAAAAGGAATTAAAAGAATATTATTTATTATATAAACCAAGAGGAGTAGTAACCACTACTAGTGATGATAAAGATAGAAAAACGGTTATAGATTTAATTAATACTTCTAAAAGAATATATCCAGTAGGTAGATTAGACTATGATACAACAGGTATACTATTACTTACTAATGATGGTGAACTTACTAATATATTAACTCATCCATCTAATAATATTGATAAAGTATATGTAGCTAAAGTAAAAGGTTTAATTGGAAAAAGTCAAATTATGTCTTTAGAAAGAGGCGTCATAATTGATGGTGTTAAAACTAGTAAGGCTAAAGCACGTATATTGAAATATGATAAAAAGACAGATTCTTCATATGTAGAATTAATTATTCATGAAGGAAAAAATCATCAAGTAAAAAAGATGTTTGAATCAATTGGTTATGATGTTTTAAAATTAAAAAGAGAAAGATATGCTTTTTTAACACTAGATGGATTAAAATCTGGTGAATATAGAAAATTATCTCCAAAAGAAATAAAAAAACTATATAGTTTAAAATAAGACTATATAGTTTTATTTGTAATAAACATTGTTTAGATATAATCCACAAGCTGGAGCTTTAATTCCTGCTTTTTTTCTGTCTTCAGTATCAATTATTTCTTTAATATATTCTGGATTGAATTTGTTTTCACCAATATTGATTAGAGTTCCAACTATATTTCTAACCATGTATCTTAAAAAACCATTACCAATAAATTTAAGAGTAAGAATATTTTTTTCTATATTTAATTCAATATCATAAATAGTTCTTACATATGTTTCTTTTTCTTCATCTACTTTAGTAAATCCTTTAAAATTATGTGTTCCAATTAGATATTTAGTAGCTTCTTTAATTTTATCAATATTTAAATTTTTATTATATTGATATATATAATCTTTTTCTATAGGATTATATTCTCCTAAGTTTATTTTATAAATATATTCTTTTTTTATAACATTAAATCTGGCATGAAAATTTTCATCTACTTTTATTATATTTTTAATATATATATCATCTGGTAGTAATTTATTTAAAGAATTTTTTAACTTATTTTCTTCTATATTTTTATTTAAAATAAAATGAGCTTTTTGATTTAATGCATGAACACCTTTATCAGTTCTTCCGCTAGCACTTATTTTAACTTTATTATTAGAATTAATTTTAGTTAAATTTTTTTCAATAACACCTTGAATAGTATTTTTATTATTTTGTATTTGATAACCATCATAGTATGTTCCATTATATGAAAATGTCATTAAATATTTCATAGTTCACCTCTAACAATTACTATAGTAATTAATATAAATATTAATGAAAATATTATATCTCTTATAGCTATTTTATGACTAAAATAATTAGATCTTTTTTTATTAAAATCAAAATGTTTTAATTCTATCATATTAGCTATTTTATCGGATGTTGATATTGAATTTTTAAATATTGGTTTTATAATTTGTTTTAGTATAATGATATTTTTTTTGATATTATCACTAAAATATATTCCTTTAACTTTTAATGATTTAATAATAGTATTTATTTGATTAATTACTATTGGTATAAATCTAATTGTTAATGTTATACTCATTGATATAAATAATGGATTTATTTTAAATATTTTTAGTGGTGTAAATAATAATGTAATAGCATAATTGATGTCAGATGTTTTTGTTGTAAAAGTAATTAATTTACTATAAATTATTAATTCAATAATTCTTAGTATGTTTATTATATTATCTGTAATGTTTATAAAAAACATATTAAATATAAATATAATTAATAGGAAATATTTAATATTGTTAATTACTTTTAAGTAGTGTAATATATCTATTTTTGATAATATTATTATATTGATAATTAATAATATAATTAATAAATGTGATTCTATATTGTTAGATAAAATTGATAAAAATAATATAAATATTATAGAAATTATTTTAAATAATGGGTTTATTTTATTAATAACACTATCATTGTCTATGTATGAATTTAATTCAATGTTATTTAACATATCTATATATATCCTTAATTAAATCATTTATTTCATCTCTATAACCAATTTTAATATTTTTTTTCTTTGCAACTAATTTAGAAAAAGCTATAACATTTGGTGTTTTAATACCATATTTTTTTAGAGAGTCATTAGTGAATACAGTGTATTTATCTCCTTCTAAGACTACTTTTTTATTATTTAGTACTATTACGTCATCTACAAATTTGTGTAGAAAGTCAGTATCATGTGATATAACAATAATAGTTTTGTTATATCTTTTTTTTAGTATTCTAATTAGTTTTATTAATTCATTTTTATCTGTTTCATCTAATCCTATAGTAGGTTCATCAAATATAATTATTTTGGGATTATAAATTAATATTGATGCTATAGCGACTTTTTTCTTTTCACCTATAGATAATTCATTTATTTTTTTATTTAGATAATTTTCTTCTAGATGTACCATTTTTAGAGCATCTATTATTCGTGAATTTATTTCATTTATTTTGTATTCTTTTATTATCAATCCAAATGATAATTCATCTTTTACAGTGTTACCGCAAAATTGTTCATTTGTATTTTGAAATATTAATCCTATTTTATTGTTTAATTCTTCTATATCTTTTCTTTTAGTATTGTTTTTTAATGTTATGTCTCCTATTTTAATTGTTCCTTCATTTGGAAGCATTATTCCACACATTAATTCTGCTAATGTAGATTTACCACTACCACATTTTCCAATTATTGCTGTAATTTTATTTTCTTTTATTTTTAAATTTATATCATCTAAAATTAGTTTTTCTTGATAATTTATTTTTTTGTAAGAAAATTTTAAATTTTTTATTGTTATTTCCATAAAGCATCCACCATTTTACTTTCATCTAGTATTATATCATCTATTAAATCATAGTATTTTAATTTTAGTGATAAATCTGCCATAAATGGTAACTTTTGTTTAGCGTTTTTGAATAGTTTTTCATTTTTTAGTATATCTTTTAAATTTCCTTTTGTTATTTGTTTATTTGTTATTACTCCTATAGTTTTTCCATATATTATACTTTCTGTATCATTAGTTAGATAAATAATTGTTGTTTTTAGTTCTCTATTTATTTTTTTTAATAATTTAAATATTTTTTCTTTTTGTATATTATCTAACATTATAAATGGTTCATCTAATATTAATAATTTTGGCTCTGTTATTAGCGCTGATGCTATTACAATTAGTTCTTTTTCTCCACCACTTAAAGTATTTATGTTTGAATTTAAAAGTTCTTCGATTTTTAAATATTTGATGATTTTGTTTAATTTATAATCTATTTCTTCTTTTGAGTAGTTTAAGTTTTCTAAAGGGAATACTAAGTTTTCTATTACTGTATCATATATAAAATTTGAATCTATATCATCGAATACAACACTTATTTCTTCTTTTTTATAGTCAATTGTTACATTATCACTTTCTATTTTTTTTGATAAAAAATTAACTAATGTAGTTTTTCCTGATGCACTACTTCCTATTATAGTTATAAATTCTTTATCTTTTATTTCTAAATCTAGATTTTTAAATATGTTTTTATAATTTAAATTGTTAATTATTATACCCATAATATCACCTACAAATATGTCTTTTATTATATTATAATTAGAATTATATTTCAATTAATTTTTAATTTTATTGAATAAAATCTTTTAAAAAATTTATTTTTGATATATACTATAGATAGTTTAAGATAGGGTGAAGAGTGATGATATTAAGAAGACCATTTGCATTTTTAATTAAGCATTTTAAAATGTTTCATTTTGTAATGCTTTTATTTATGATGTATATCATGTATTCTAGTAGTGCTATATTATCATTTTTAAATGAATATTTAAATAGTACTTTAGTGCTTATTAATCATGATGTTATTACTACTTTATATGGTGGTTTCCTATATGCATCAATTATTTTTGTATTTATAATTACTATAATAGTTCTTGTTTTATTATTATTTAAAAGAAAACCTGTTAAATTTTATTTTTTTAATATTTTAGCTTATATTTTTACTTTTGTAATTATAATTATTTCTAAAAATATTTTAAGTGGTCTTGAAATAGCTTTAGTTGAAGTCAGAACATTGAAATTGATTCAAGATTTAGTTTTGATGACTATTATAGTTCAAGGTGTGGCTTGTATTATGACAGCTATTAGAGCTACTGGTTTTAATATTAAAAAATTTGATTTTGCTAAGGATTTGGAAGAACTTGATGTTGAAGAAAAAGATAGTGAAGAATTTGAGGTTAATTTTGAATTTGAAACTGATAAATATTTAAGAAAATTTAAAAAAATATTTAGATATATTAAATATATATATGTAGAAAATAAATATTTATTTTCTATAGCATTTGCTTTATTTATTGGTATTGTATGTATTATTATTTATATTAATCAAACAATATATAATAAGGTTTATAAAGAAAATACAACATTAAATACAAGAGATTTTTACTTTAATGTTGTTGAAACTTATGTAACTAATAAAGATTACAAAGGTAATGTTATTGATAACAATTATTCATTTTTAATTAGTAAAATTAAGGTTAAAGCATTAGGATCTAAGAGTAAGGTGTTATCTACTGCTAGGGTAGCTCTTAATGTTAATGATCATAATTTATATCCAACTACTGATTATAGAACTGAATTTTCTGATTTAGGTAATTTTTATAATAATGATGAAATTTCCAATTCTTTTAGTGAGTATTTACTTATTTATAAAATTCCAAATAGTTATGTTAATTCTAAAATGCAGATACATTATTATGATACTAATTTAAAAACTATTAAAATTAAAATTTCTCCTATTAAGATTGATGATGATATTAAAGAAAATTATTTTAATATAGGTGATAGTGTTTCATTAGAAAATAGTGTATTTAAAAATTCAAGTATTAGTATCTTAAGTTATGAAATTAATAATGCATTTGATAATACTTATAATTATTGTATTTCTAGTAATGAATGTATATTATCTCATGAAATTGTTAAACCTAAATTGAATACTAATTATGATAAAGTTTTACTTAAATTAAATGGTAATTATTCTATTGATGAAGATTTATCAATTAATAAACCTCAAAAATTTTATAATTTACTTGAAAAATATGGAAGTATTATTTATAATTTAAATAGTAGAGAGTACATTCTTACTAGTTTGAGTGAAGTTTTACCTAATAAGGTGGTTAATAAGAATATTACTTATTTAGAAGTTCCTAGTTCTTTGATGAGTGCTAGTGAAATTAAACTTAGAATTAAAATTCGTAATATGTCATATGTTTACACTTTAAAATAAGAAATTGTTTTGTTTTATAGTTTGTTGTGCTATAATATGATAGGAAGGATGGTATGATGAAATATCTTAAATATATATTATGTTTAATTGTACTATTTCCTATAAGTGTCAAAGGAGCACTTTGCGATAATTCTACTAGAGTTAGAATTCAGAAGATTGCTCAGAATATTACTACTAGTTATGATTATGTTGAACAAAATGGAACTGTTATTTTTTCAATCAATTTTTATAACTTAAGTAATGATATTTATTTAGTTGATACTAAGAGTGGTAATAAATATTATTATTCTGGTAATACTTTAACTATTGGTGGATTTAATAGTGATACTAATTATAAGTTTGCTGTTAGAAGTTCTAATGTATTATGTGATTCTTCTGCTTATTATTATATTTATGTAGCACTACCTGCTTATAATAAATATTATAATGATCCAGTATGTAATGGTGTTAATTATAAGTATTGTAATAAATGGCAAAAGAATACTCTTAGTTATGATGAATTTATTAAAAATGTAGAAAATTTTAAAAATAAGAAAGATATTATTATTGATAATGATGAAGTTAATAAAGGTATATTTGATTTAATATTAGATTTTTATATTAGTAATTATTATATAGTTTTACCTTCATTAATATTTATAATAATCATATATATAGTAATTAAATCAATTATTGATAGAAAGAGAAATAGCCTATTTTAGGGGGTGGAGTATGAAAAAGAAAATATTATATATTGTATTATGTTTAATTGGTTTATTTAGTTTTAATGATGTTAGGGCTAAAGTATGTACTGATGAAGATATAGCAAATGCGAGGGCAACATTAAACGTAAGTGTAGGATTTGATAATGAAAATATTTATATTCCAACTTTAGGAAGAACGCCAAGAAGTGGGAAAGCGAATTTATATGTAATGCAATTAAATGGTCGCTCTTCATTTTGTCTTAATGGTGCAAAATCAGCAACAACAGGTCTTTCATATAAAATACATCATAAAATAGATCCAAGCAATAAAAATTGGTATAAAACTTATCAATTTGCATTGCAACACCTTTCGACTACTAGTGAAAATGAAAAATTAGCTTATTTTACTGCACAGTCAGCATTTTGGATTTTAGCCAACAATCAATTAGTTACTAAAACTAATCTAACCCAAATAGTAGAAGAAATGTATTTAACAAAAAATTGTGCAACTTTAATTAATAATTTTAAAAAGGGAACAAATATTAATTTGGATGCAAATTCATTTTGTAATAGTAATTTTAATTCTACTGCTGGAATTACTGCAATAAAAAATATGATAAATAATATATTGAAGCAACAAACTAACAATTCTTATCAAATGGAATATGATGGAATAATTAAAAATATAGCAGCTTTAGCAGATCAATATATGAGTTTTACATCTGTGTATACTGGTACATTATATTATTGGGAATCAGGTGATCATCAACCAATGATAGCGCCTCTTGATTGTGATGATAGTACAAATCCTTCACAAAAAGAATATTATTGTACTGATAAAAATGGTGTAAAACATGATTATACGGAAGAGTATAAAACATGTTTATCACAAGGAACTGAGTCCAGTGTATGTAAATCTCAACTTGATAATAAATATTGTGGATCTAGCCAAAAAAAATATCGTGTTGTAAAAACTGGTAATAGTGCAGTATGTTCAAGTACAAGTTCAAATTATGGAAATTATTATGAATATACAGAAGAGAGTACAGAAGGTAATGCTATTCCAAATATTGGTACTAGTAATGATGATCAATCATTTAAAATTAATGCTTACTGTAGTCTATATTGCTTAGAAAATAGTGCTACACAAATTTTTCCAGGTAATGTAAGACCTGCTGTATCTACTGGTACTTATATTATTTGGCCAACAAGTGATGCAACTATAGCTTCAAAATATAAAAATAATTATCCTTTGAGATTTAGGGGCCAAAAAACTTGTTATGTAGTAATGTCAGGGCAAGACAATCCAACTAATTCTACTTCAATAAATTCACATTATAGCGAGTTAATTAAAAATATAAATGATATAACTAATCAATATAGTAAACTTAGAAAAAAATATAATACTAGTTATTCTTTTGATACTATAAGAAGAGATTCTAGATATAGTTGTGAATCAATATATAATGAAAATGATGGGGCATGCTCAAGAGTTGCAAAACAATGGGCTAGTTATCAAAAAACATATAACGATGCAATAAATGCAAGGAATCAATGCGAAGCATCTAAAAAGACATGTCCAACAGTTGATACTTGTGTATTAACATATCAAGGTAATGCTACAGATGAGCAAAAGCGAAAAAAATGTCAAGAATCAGTTGCTGCATGTAATGATGCAAATAAATGTAACTCATGGGATGACCCGATAAGTACTGGTGACAGATATAAAAGTGAATTAAATGCATGTCGTTCTGAAAAAAACTTATGTAACTCTTATGTAAATAGCGTTAAAAATTTAATAGATTTTGGTAAAGAATTACAAAATTGTACTTCATCTAGTATTAATTGTTCTGGAAGCAGTTGTAATTGGTATAATTATACAACTAATGTTGATTTAACATGGGGAGATCCTGAATATGGAGAAAATGCTGGAACAATAATAACAGATAGTCAATTGGAAAAATCTATAAAGTATTCTACTAAACCAGAAGTATATATATACACTAATTTTGATTTATCAACTAATTTATCATATACTAATATATATAATAATGTTGGAAAAATAGTAAATGCAGTAACAACAGCTAATAATGCTGGAATAACTCCTTATAAATTAACATTAGCACAAAAAATAGTTTTTGGTGTAGAGGTAATATATTCTTTACCAACTAATAAAAATAATTTATTATATAACTATGTTGTAAAAAGAAATGATTCATTTAAGACACAAACAGCAAAACCATCTAGTGATAGTAATTATACAACAATAGGATTTAGTAATTTACCTATATCATATAATGCTTCATCTTCAACAAGCTATCAATTAAAATTAATGAATATAGTGTTTGGTGAAGGAAAATATACTCCAAATGATTACATATGTAATTATAATGTAACAAAAACTTTACCAACAGATTGTTTATGTCCTCCAGGTACTAAATATACAGGAAAAGATTTAAGTGATTTAATGATAGATCAAAAATTAACTTGTTCAGAAGCGCAAGAACAATATTGTGATACTGATAAAAATGCTTGTCCAGATGGAAGCCATTCATCAGAAATGATGAAATGTATGGAGACAAAAGATTACTTTACATGTTATGATACATATTGTAGAGATGATGACAATAAAACTAAATTTTGTCCAAATGATCCATCAATAAATATATCAGCTTGTCTTAATAATTTTGATTATGACTATTGTGTAAAAACATTATGTGATAGTAGTCATGGCGGCGATGATGGTGATGGAAAAAAATACAAATGTAAAAATACAAATGGTGTAGATGGTGAAATGGATATTACATCATGTGTACAAGTAAAGATGGCTCAAGGTTTAACAGAAAGTGAAGCTATAAGTGCATGTGATGCATTAGTATGTCCATTATCAGGATTAAGAATAATATATAGAACAATATCATTAGAAAACCCATTTCCAAGTAAATTAGCTGATGCAGATACAACTAATATACCAGTTGATTTAAAAATCGGAATGTTTAATGATGATGTAAGAGGTAGATATCCAGGTACAAACTGGAATGATCAAAAATTAGTTCAAAATCATATACTAACAGTTAAAAGAACATCTGGAACAGTAGATGGTAGTGATATATATAATACTGAACCATTATATAGATTTGAATTAAATACAACAACAATTAATAAGATTAGAGAATATAATAAACAAAGAGTAGAAAATGGAGGTTATGCAGACTTTACATTAGAATGTAGAATAAATAATGCTAAAGCATGTGTAAGTGAAAATTTTGTACACAATCAAGATTTATCAGGAATAGTTGGAGGCGTTTGTATGAATTCAACGAGCAAAAACGATTTCTATAAATGTTCAGGTGATGCTTAGAAAGGAGTAATATGAAAGAGTCATTTTGGGGAGTATTCGTCATTATGTTAGGAGTAGTATCTATAGCTTTCATATACTTCTTCCAAACATATACAAACACAGACGAACAAAATTATATCTTACTTAAAGAAATAACAGAAGCTGCAATGTATGATGCTGTAGATTTAGCATCATATAGATCAACAGGTACTGTTCGAATAGATAGAGAAAAATTCGTAGAAAATTTCTTAAGAAGATTTGCTGAAAGCGTAACTTTAGGAAATACATATGTTATTGAAATATATGATGTAAATGAATTACCACCTAAAGTAAGTCTAAAGGTCTCAACTAAATTACAGACAAATGTAACAAGTGAAATAATGGAATTTGATATTGTAAACAGATTAGATGCAATATTAGAAACTCCATATTAGAAAGGGTGAAAAAATGAATAATTTTGTAATTAGTTTTAAAAGATTTATAAAAAATAAAAACACAGTAACAGTAATAGGTGTTGCATTAGTATTAGGTATACTATTCTTTGGATATCGTTATCAAATTAAAAAAGCAACAAATCCAGTAACAGGTGTACCAATAGCAGCATCAACAATTCAACCTAGAACACAAATAACTAGTGATATGGTAGAAACTATTTCAGTAGCACCAATATTATTAGAAAAAAGTAATGCTTATAGAACAAAAAGTTCTGTAGTAGGAAAATATACAAACTATAATACAGTAGTACCAAAAGGAAGCTTATTCTATAAAGAAGCATTAACAACAGAAAGTGAATTACCAGATTCAGCATTAATGAACTTAGAAGATGGACAAGTTCCATATAACTTCCCAGTTACAATGCAATCAACATACTATAATTCAATATATCCAAATAACTATATTGATATATATATGAAAGCTGTTAACGAAAACGGAACATTAATGGTAGGAAAATTAATCGAAAATGTTAAAGTTTTAGCAGTAAAAGATTCACAAGGAAGACATGTATTTGAAAATTCAGAAGAATCAAGAACACCAGCAGCATTAATCTTTGGTGTAAATGATGAATTAAACATCTTATTAAGAAAAGCAAGTTATATGTCATCATTCTCAGTAGTATTATTCCCTGTACCACATGGAGTAAATGGTGCAACTGAAGTACCAGAAGCTACTGTAGTAAGTTCACAAACATTAAAAGAATTTATAAATGCAAATACAGTACCAAATGATGAATTAGTTAATAATGAACAAACAGGAGAATAATTTTGAATGATATGTTTTCATCTATTGACTTTGGTCCAATAGATGAATATTTAAAAGTTGACGACATTACCGATATTTCATACAGTAATGGTGGTCAAATATGGTTAAAAACATTATCAAAAGGTATTTTTAGGGTTGAAAATCCTAATATAAATAATGCATTTATGGAAAAATTAGCCTTTCAATGCGCTAACGTAATGGGTACAACATTTAATATGGCGCACCCATTCCTAGATGCAGAAAGTGCTGAATTACGTCTTAACTTTGTACACGATTCAATAGCTAAAAACGGTATAGCATGTGTTATCCGTAAAACACCAGCAAAAATAAGACTAGAAAAAGACAAATTAATAGAACAAAAATATGTCGATTTAGATATACATGACTTTTTAATAAAATGTGTACTTGGACATTGTAATATAATTGTGTGTGGTGAAACAGGTAGTGGTAAAACAGAATTTGTAAAATACTTAGCAGCACATACAAAAGAAGATGAAAAATTAATAACAATAGAAGATACACTAGAATTACACTTAGATAGAATATTTCCACATAGAGATATAGTAGCTATGAAAACTAATAATATAGCAGCATATTCAGATGTACTTGTTACTTGTATGAGACAAAATCCAAAATGGATATTATTATCCGAAGTCAGAAGTGCTGAAGCCGTATTAGCAGTACGTAACTCAATATCAAGTGGACACTATATTTTATCAACAATTCATGCTGATAAAGCAAGTTCTATACCAAACCGTATGTATAGCTTACTTGAAACAAATCAAGATATTGATCAATTCTTAAAATCAATTTATCGATACATCCAAATAGGGGTATGTATTAGAGGATATCAAGATAAAGTAACAAAAAGATTTATACGTGAAATTTCAGAAGTTACAGAATTCTATGTAACTGAAGAAAATGAAGCAAAATATAATGTAATTTATAAGAAAAATACAAGTGGAAAAGTTGAAAGAAGACATCCATCTAGTTATTTAATTGAATATTTAGATGCACAAGGTATTAATTTAAACCCAGATGAAATAAAGGTACCAGAAGAGAAAGTAGAAGAATTATTCTAAGGAGGAGTTTATGGAATTTATTATCTTTTTATTAGTAGCATTTATAGTAATTTTTATAATTGCTTATAGAAATAATAATGGTGAAAATGTATATAAATATATTACAAAACAAGCTGGCGTATTATATGATAAATATGCACCATATTCTTATAAAGAAGTAAGAGAAAAAGTAAAAGCATTAGGACAAGAATATACAAAAAAACAATATACTATTCAAATAACTGTTTTTGCTCTAGCTTCTGCAATTATTTCATACCTTTATTTCTATAATTTAATTATTTCTATAATCTATGCTTGTATTTCAGTAACAATTATTCCATATCTTACATATTTAAGATGTAAAAGAGTTTATAGTGAATTTATATTTGAACAAATTCAAGTATATACTACAAATACAATTATGGAATTCGCAACTACTGAATCATTTGTAAAAGCATTAGAAGGTGTATATAGTTCAGGAGTATTAGAAGATCCAGTTGCTAGTGACGTTAAAACAATGATAGATCTAGCATATGAAAATGGTACTATAGAACCATCTATCAATTTTATGAATTCAAGATATGATTATTATATAGTACGTAATATGCATCAAATATTCTTACAAATTACAAATGAAGGTTCTAAAAATTCTAGTGATGCACTTGAAAATATGTCATTAGATATAGATATGTTAGTTGAAAATGTTTATCGTGATAGAATGGATAGAGCAGCATTCCATAAGAAATTTTTACAATTTGGTATAGTTTTATATTTAATGGTTATGTTAGTACAATTTTTACTTGGAACAGAACAATATATAAATTTACTTAGTAATTTCTTAGTTCAAATATTACTACATGGAATCATTATTATTAATACTGCTTTCCTATTAAATGGAGAAAAATATTATAATGAGAATGTGGGGGCTGAATAATGGAATTTATATTTATTGGATTAATAATTTTATTTGTTCTAGAATATACAAATAAACTTGATACTAAAAAATTTATTGGCGAAACAGAACCTTATTTCAGATTTTTAATGGAAGATGATTACAAGTTTTTACTTAGTGTTAAATATGGTGATGATGTAGATGTAAATAATTTATTTGGGAAACGTGTTAGAAATGGTGTAGTTACAATAATACTTTTAGTATTTATATTCTTACTTTCTAATTTTAGTTTTATGAATTTATTAATTTCATTTATAATTGGTTATTTAGTATTTAAAATGCCTTATACTCAACTACAAAGTTACTATAAAGCTAATTTAACTAAAATTGATCAAATGTTACCATACTATTTAAAAAGTTTGGAAATTTTAATTCAACATTATACTGTTCCAGTAGCTTTAAGAAAATCTATTGATACAGCACCTGAAATATTTAAAAGTGGTCTTAGAACATTAGTTGATAAGATTGAATCTGGTATTTCTACAGTAGATCCATATATGGATTTTGCTAAAGAATATCCAGTTAGAGATTCAATGCGTATGATGAGACTTTTATATCGTTTAGGTTTAGGTTCACAAGAAAATAAACAAGAACAATTAATTTTATTTTCAAGAACAGTATCAACATTACAAAATAAAGCTCGTGAACAAAAATACAAAGAACGTCTTGATAAAATGGAAAGTAAAACTATGGCAATGCTTACAACAACAGGTATTGGTATATTATTACTACTACTTTATTCAATGATGCAAATGATGAATTTTTAAAATTAATACACAATATTGTGTATTTTTTTGATAAAATTAAAACTTTTTTCAGGTAATTTAAAAAAAGAAAATAAAAAAGAATCAAAAAAAGAAGTTGATTTATTATTAAATTATAGAGGTAAAAAAAATAAATATAGAATTATCAAATAAAGTATCACAAGGCACTTTAGATAGAAATATAGTATATGTGTGTTATATACATTCAAAACAATTAAAAAATGGTGATAAAGACTATAGCCATATTCATGAAACAATTCAAATAAATTTAAATAATTTTAGATGCAATGAAGAGGTAAGAGAAAGTTACTATTTAAAAAATGAAAATGGAAAAATATTGAGTAAAAAACTAAGAATAGATATGGTGGATATGGTAAAAGCAAAAGAAATATGTTATACTAAGAATGAAACAAAATTAACAAGATGGTGTAAGATATTAACATCAACAAGCGAAGAAGAAATAAGAATGATAATGGGTGATGATTTAATGGAAAAGGAAAGTAAAGATAAATTATTAGAAGAAATGAATGAATTTAGTGATGATGAAGAAAATATATTTTTATACACATCTTTACCAAGAAGTGAGATGGAACAAAATACATATATATATGAAGCAAGAGAAGAAGGATATAATGATAGAAAAAAGCAAAAGCAAAAAGAAATAGTAATGAATATGTTGAAAAAAAATATTGATGTGAATACTATATCAGAAATTAGTGGAATGACAACAGAAGAAATTAAAGAATTAAAGATACAATAAAACTTGTATTTTTTTGTATAATGAATTAAAACTTGATATTAAATAGGAATTATTAAAAAACAATGTAAAGATATAGTAAAAAAATATAATAATGTTTGATAAAATAAATAAATAGTGTTATACTAATAGTGTGAAAATAGATATTGTAAGGTGGTGAGGATATGAAAGAAGCAGCTGGAGAAGCAAATATGACTGTTGTTACTATCATCTTAATTGGTGTTATTGTAGCAGTTGCTACACCAATTATTAATAGTATGATGGATAATACAAAAAAGAAGACTTGTTGTATGAATGCCGGTGGTGTTATAATAGATGGTAAATGCGATAAGGCAGATTCTAATGAATATAGTAATTGCTACAATGGTAACAAAGGTAACAAAGAGTAGGTGTTAATATGAAGCAAGCAATTGGAAGTGTTCCAATGTATAATATTATAATAGTTTTCATTGTGTTGACTTTCGGTTTCTTGATGGCAACACTAAGCTATATGAAAGCTTTTAAAGTAAATGGAAGAATAGCAAAAGCATTAGAAAATTATGAAGGATATAATACTCTATCTAATAAAGAAATAACAGATACGTTAAATACTATTGGATATAGAGTATCAAGTCCTGATAATTATCAATGCCCAACAAAAAAAGGAAAAGAAGCAGTAGCAGCTTTACCTGATAAAAATCATTATTATTGTATTTATCAGTTTGATTATTATCAATATGGTAATGTTAAAACTAAATATTTTAATTATGGAGTTTTAACATATATATTTGTTGATTTACCATTTGGATTTAAATTTCAGTTGCCAGTATATTCTGAAACTGAAAAAATATTCCATTTTACAGATTAGGTGATTAAATGAAAGAAGCAATAGGAAATGCAGCTATATTTGGTATAGTAATCGTTTTTGTTGGAGTGTTTATAGGCTTATTTGCTACTTCTTCAAGTTATACAAAAGCTTTCAAAGTAAAAAATAAAATAGTAGAAATATTAGAAAAATATGATGATATTTTAGGAGTAAAGGTTGTTGTTAATAATAGTTTAAATGAAACTATAGAAAATGAAATTAATGACGTATTAAGTGAATCAGGATATAGAATTAGTAGAACTGGTAACAATTGTCCTGTTCGCAACAATCAAAATGCAGTTGTTAAAAATCAAACTCAAAACTATGAATATTGTATATACGAATATTCTACTACAAAAGGTACATATTATGGTGTAACAGCATATATTTACTATGAATTACCTGTAATAGGTGCTGAACTTAAATTCCCAGTATATGGTGAAACTAAAATTAATGGAATATTAAAATAAGGAGGGGACTTATGAACGTAGTTATTTCTAATAAATATCAGTCAATGTTAGAATCACTTGATTTGGATGTAATAAAAACATTAAATGGTGAATTTGAAGTAGAAGAAATAATAAATCAATTTCAAAACTTTTTTTACCAAAAAATGATATTAGACATTACTGCTATTAAGAACTATCGTGATATTAGAACAATTCAAAAATTATCAATTTCCTTAGATATGGAAAAGTTAATATTATTAATAGATGATACTATTGATGATGGATCTAATTCATATCTATCAAAATTAATATCAATGGGAATTTATAATTTTACAAAAAATGCAGAAGGTATTTTATATTTGTATAATAATCCTAATACATATAGAGATGTAGCGCATATCCAACAATTGGATGTAGTAACACCAGTTCAACAACCAATAGTAGTGGAAAAGTATGAATCAACTGTTCCTACAGGCCCTAGAATCATTGGAATAAAAAATGTTACTAAACAATCTGGGGCAACAACTTTAACTTATATGATGAAAAATGCATTAAAAAATTGTTATTCAGTTGTTGCAATTGAAGTAAATAAAAGTGACTTTAGATATTTCAATGACAAAGAGTTAGTTTCAACTACAAATACTGAGATTGGAAATATGATTGCTAAATATACAGATCATGATGCAATATTAGTAGATGTAAATGACTCTAGTCAAGCAGAAGGATTATGCCATGATATGATATATTTAATAGAACCATCAGTTATTAAATTAAATAAATTGATGTTGATAAATAGTGGAATATTTAAAACTCTAAAAGATAAAAAAGTTGTTTTGAATCAGACATTGTTAGATTCAAAAGATGTTTTAGATTTTGAATATGAATCAGGATTAAAAACATATTATAATTTACCACCTTTAGATGAAAGAAAAAGTGATATTCCAGAATTGAATGCATTCTTAGTTAAGTTAGGATTTACTAAAATATCTAGTGAAGAACCTGATAAGAAAAAATCAATTTTAGGTATATTTTAATAAATAGTTTGACAAATAAAGGAAAATAATATATTATATTCATATAAGTTGCTTAATTTATTAGGCAATAGAGGAGGTTTTTAAAAATGTTAGAAGTTTTAAAATGTAGTATTGGTAGTTTTAATTTTACAAATGATACACTATTAATACCAACAATTACAGTTTTAGTTGTAAATGTAATTAAAATAGCAGTTCCAATTATGTTAATTATCTTTGGAATGTTAGACTTAGCTAAAGCAGTAGTAAGTAATGATGAAAAAGAAATGAAAGGCGCTCAAACAAAATTAATGAAAAGAGCTATTTATGCAGTATTAGTATTCTTAGTTATTTCAATTGTTCAATTATTATTTGGTGCACTAGCAAGTACTGGTGGAACTGATAAAACAACTATTTCAGGATGTATTACATGTTTTACTAGTGATGTAGACGCTTGTACAAAATAATTATAAAATGTGGAATTCTTATTCCATATTTTTTTTTGTTATGCTATAATGTATGTGTAGAAATATCTATTAATTAAAAAGGAATGATAATATATGAAAAAATTAACAAAAATATTAATAATAATTACATCCATGTTTATCGGTTTAAATGGTGTAAATGCAGAAAAGGAAACATATACAGCTAAATGTACAAATAATCAATCAGAACCGACTGCTAATATGTGTACATTTACTTGTGTGGTAAAATATACAGAAGAAAATGAAGATAAAGAATTTATATATGAACCAGTTGTCCAATTTAGAGATGGAAATTTTTCGGTTTTTAA
>CAKOWF010000004.1 GCA_934122215.1 uncultured Bacilli bacterium
TTATATTTTTCTCATTTATATCAAAAAACATATTATCTAGTAATTTTTTTATTTTTATTTTGGCATTATTAATTAATGATTTTTCTTCTCTTGTTAATGTAACATTATTTGATATTTCAAGTTTATCCCCACTATATTTTTTTGTTATAACTTCATAATAATTTGGATCTGTTTCTTTGAAATTATTTACTATTTTTATTAGTCTTTCACGTTCTTTTCCTTTATATTTTTCTAAGAAACCATTTTGGAAATTTAAAAAATTATTAAGTTTTGTTGAATCTTCTAATAATCCTTTAATTCTTATTTTGGCATTATTAATTAATATTTGTTCTTCTTTTGTTAATTTGACATTATTTGATATTTCAAGCCTATCTCCACTATATTTTTTTGTTATAGCTTCATAATAATTTGGATTTGTTTCTTTGAACTTATTTACTATTTCTAATACTTTTTCACGATCTTTTTCTTCACATAATTTTTTTGTCCTAATTTGTTTAGATGAAAAATTAGTGTCTACATTATTTTTTTTAATATCTTTTTTCTCTTTTTTATTTTGTTGTAATGATGCCTTATCCTTATGTTGAAAAATTTTAATTGCTTCATCTTTTAATTTATTAATAAGTGTTCTTAAATCATTTATTTTATCTTTATCTATGTCTTTTTTTAAAATGTCATAATTATGTCCCCAATAGAATGTACTAATTAATTCTTTTTCTTCTTCTGTAATTTGAGATAAAATTTTATAAATAATTTTTTGATATTGAACTGGAAAGTTTTCAATGAAGGAATCTTTTAAATTATTACCTGCCATTTGTTTTGAATAGTTAGAATATAAATTAAATATTGATGATTGTTTTTTAAAATGATCTAAAATCTGTTGATTTGTCATATTTTCTTTTAATAATTCTGCTACTTTTTTCAATCTTTGTAAAAAATTTTTTTCAACATTTTCGCATTTTATTTCTTCTTTGTTTAATATATACCCTGTTCCTAAATAATGATCACCATATTTTTTCTTCAATAATAATCTTTCTTCTGGTAGTAATGTATCAATTGATAATTGAATAATATCTTTGCTATAAATGTTATATTTTTCAAATATAGATATACCTTTTCTTTTATTCTGGTGCATAAAATATCTCCTTACTTAAACAAATATTATAAATGTTATACATAATTATGTCAATAAAAGGAGGTTTATCTGAAACCTCCTCCGCCTCCTCCGCCACCGAAGGAACCGCCTCCTCCACCTGATGAAGAAAATCCTCCTCCACCTGATGAATAAGATTCTGCTCTACTTCTAGCTGATGAAGCTGCATTTACACCACTAGTACTGAATGTATTTATAAAAATAATGTCATCGTAATCAAAATTATAGTTTTCAATATAATCTGGGTATAATTCCTTAAATTGTTTTGCCACTTTATTAGCTATACCAAATATTGAAGCAAACATTAGGTATTCATCATATAATTTTACTTCTATAGCTTCTCTTTCCTTTATATTAGTAAATTCCATCAAGAATTTTTTTAATCCTTGTAGTTGTTTAGCTTCTTCTTTTAAAGAATCATTTAAAGTATAATCTTCATACTTTATAAATAATATTTTCTTTTCATTTTTTACTAAATTATTTTCTAATATTAACTTAGCTGCTTCTTTATCTAATACTTTTCCAAACCAATTTAATATTTTGGAATAATGTTTTTTAGACCATTTTTCAAATTCTTTTGATTCTAATATTCCATCTTTGCTTGCTTCATATAACATGTTATATAAATCTGATTCTAATTTTTCATCAAATTCATTTTTATCTTTAAATATAATAGAACTCTTTTGTTTTGAAATAATACCATTTTTTTCTTCCTTATTTATTGAAACTCTATCTTCTTTAATCCATTTTAATAAAACAGCTCCCAATAAATCTGTTTGTTTTTTCATTAGTCCATAGTTGTATGCAAGGAAATATGCTCTAAAGATATCTTTATTACATGGAATATCTCTAAAATTTGGAATATTTTTCATTTTTTTATCTTCCCTAGGTACAATAATTTTATAATTTTGTCCTTTTGTTACAGATATTTTAGGACTTCTAGTTATTACCACTATTATAAATATCCATACTGCTAATTGAAATAAAAATGAAAATATAACAATTATTATCGCTAATGTACTAGTCGAATTTTCTACTACTCCTTCTTCAGCTAATTCATAATAATAGTTGAAATCTTTATCTATTTTACTTAAGTTAGTAAAAGTTCCTTGTGGAAATTTAATTAGTGCTACTATATATTCATTACTACTTAAGTATCCATCTGAACTCATTTCAATATAACCGTCATATACATATGCATATCCTTCATATCCATATCCCCATACATCTAGTGTATCGCTATATTTAAAATCACTATGTATTTTAATATAAGTTTTATCTGGCTTACTTGATAAATTATGTGGTATCAAAGTAAAATATACCATTTCTGAATCTGTCAATTCATGTACAAAATTAGTAATTGTATAACTCATTGTATATTTGTGTTTTCCGTATTCTGATATACCAAAACATAATTCTAATCCATTTGAAATTTTGTTTATTCCATATTTATAAGCTTTGCTATCAAAATTTGATTTTGTATTCCAATATTTTTTGTTTTCAAAATCTATGCCATCCATACTAACTTTATAATTATTTATTTCTGAATCTCCTAAATTATAATATGGTTTATAACCTTCTGTTCCACTTGACAATTTTGCATCCCATACTTCTGTTACGTGTGCATCTCCATTATTATCAATATAAATATCCATTGTTATCGATGAAATACTGTTTGCTTTCGCACAAGGTATGAATAACAATATTGAAAATAATATCAGTAATCTTATTTTTTTCATATACCCTCCTATTAACTATATTAAGTTTATCAAAAAAATTGTTTACATACAAGTAAAAAGATATATTTTCATATATCTTAGAATTGAACTTTTGGTGTTTCTCTATCTTGTTCACTTGCTTCAAAAAATTTGAATTTTTCAAATTTAAATATGCTTGCTACTATATTTGATGGAAACATTTCAGTTTTATTATTATAATTTAATACATTATCGTTATAGAATTGTCTTGAATATGTAATTTTATTTTCAGCCTCTTCTAGACTTTTTTGTAGATCTAAGAAATTTTGATTTGCTTTTAATTCAGGATAACTTTCTGTTAAAGCAAATAATCTTGATAAAGCTTGTGTTATTTCTCCATCAGCTTTCATAGCTTCTTCTGGAGTTTTAGCACTTACAGCTTTATTTCTTGCTTCTACTACTGCTGTTAAAGTTCCCTCTTCATGTTTAGTATATCCTTTAACTGTTTCAACTAAATTTGGAATTAAATCAGCTCTTCTTTTTAAAACTACTTCAATTTGGCTCCATCCATCTTTTACTTTGTTTTTTAGTCCTACTAATGAATTATAAGTAGATATAACATATAATACTAATAAAATAATTACTATAGTAATAATCCATACCATATTTATTCCTCCATTCTAATAACATTATACTTTATTTTTTATCTTTTTGGAATATATTTTTGATTTTTATTAAAAATAATATTGAAAGGATGATTATATGAATATAAGTATTAGAGATCATATTAAAAAAAATTTTAAAGATTCTAGTATTCAAGAATTAGAAGATAGTATTGTTGAATCTATTAATTCTAATGATGAAGTTGTTTTACCAGGATTAGGAGTTTTATTTGAAATTTTGTGGAAAAATACAGATAACACAGATATCATATTAAATACTATTTTTAATAATCTATAATTTTATTGCCTTATTAATTAATAATGTGATATTATTTAATAAGGAGGATCGTATGAAAAAATTATTTAGTATTTTATTTAGCGCTATTATCATATTCCTACTGTCTGGATGTACTACTACAAAATCTTATACATTTAAAGTAACAACTAATGACAATATAAAAATAACTTTAAGAACTAATAATGGTTATGATATTAGTTCTGATGTGCCATTTGAATTAAAGAAAAATAAAGAAATCATTTCTTATGGATTTTTTATAACTATTGAAAGTTACAATGAATATCAAGATTTAATTAACAATAATGATAAAGTAGAATTAATTGAAAATAATTCTAACGACGATATTGATTACCTATTCTATAAATATGATACTGATATACCAGAATATAACTATGTTATTAAGATTAAAAACTCAAATACAGGGATGATTATAGCTAATAATATATCTTTAGATTCTGCAAAAGATATGTTTGAACATCTAAGTTTTAAAAAAATATAATAAAAAAGCCATTAAGGCTTTTTATTTATATATACCCATATAATATTTTTTCTTTCCCTTACGGATAATTAAATATTTATTTCCAATTGCTTTTGATTTATCTATTAATTCATTTTCATCTAACATTTTATTTCCATTAATAGTTATTGATCCTGCACTTATAAATTCTCTTGCTTCTCTTTTACTTGTGGCTATAGAATTATTTACAAGTAAATCTATTAAATTTAATTCTGCTGCTTCAAAATTTGGAACATCTTTAAAAGCATCTTCTATTTCATCAATACTTAAACTATTTATGTTGCCACTAAATAAAGCTTCACTTATTTTAACTGCTTTATTGAATTCTTCTTCTCCATGTAAGAATGTTATAACTTCTTTAGCTAAGGTTCTTTGAGCTAATCTTAATTCTGGTTGTTTATTATGTTCTACTTCTATATTTTCTATTTCTTCTTTTGTTAAGAATGTTAATTTTTTAAGATAATCTATTACACTTGTATCATCTGAATTTATTAAATATTGATATAATTCATAAGATGATGTTTTATTTTTATCTAACCATAAAGCATTTCCTTCAGTTTTTCCAAATTTTACTCCGTTAGCGTCTAATACTAATGGCATAGTCATTCCATATAGTTCAACATTGTTTTTCTTACGAGCTAATTCTATACCTGTAGTAATATTACCCCATTGATCCGATCCTGCTACTTCTAAAGTTGCTCCTTTTGTTTCATATAAATGAACGAAATCTAATCCTTGTAAAATAGTATAAGCAAATTCACAGAAGGTAATACCTGTTTCTAGTCTTCTACTTATAATGTCTTTATCTAACATATAATTAACATTTATATATTTTCCATAATCTCTTAAGAAATCTATTGTATTTATATCTTTTATCCAATCATAATTATTTACTACTTCAAATCCAAATATTTCTTTAGCTTGTTTTGTCAATCCTAAAACATTTTTTTCTACGGCTTCTTTTGTAATCATTTGTCTTTCTTTAGATGGTTTTGGATCTCCTATTAATCCAGTAGCTCCACCTATTAGTAATATTGGTTTATGACCATATTTAGCTAAACGAGTAGCTATTAAGAAACTTGAAAAGTGTCCTATATGCATTGAGTCTGCTGTTGGATCAGTTCCAATATAAAATGTTAATTTTTCATTATTTAATTTATTTTCTAATTCTGGACTACTTATATCCTTTATTAGTCCTCTCCATTTTAAATCTTCATATAATGTCATATTATTCCTCCTTAGTAATTAGTGTTTAATCTTTCTTCTATTATAATTTGTTTTCTTGCTATCGCATCAATTATTTCAACTTCTTTTATATTTAATTTATCTGATATTAATAATAAATTTGAAAATATATTATTTACTAGTTCTTCACTTAAATTATTATATAGTTTTGTTCCTAGTATATATGTCTCATTTATTATTTCTAAAATATTTAAATCACTTTTTTTATTAGGTATTTCAATATCCATATTAAGTACGTTGTAAAAATACATTAACATTGTAAAACAATCTGCCAATTCTTCTAACATTTCTTCTCTTTTTGGCTTTTTAATTGTCCAATATTTAAAGCATTTAGTTTCATTAACAAATTCTCCTAATTCACTTAAAAATTCTATACAATTTTTTTCGTACATTAATTTATCTTCTTGATATTTTTCTATAAATATATCATCTAATTTTTTATTTACACTATATACAGTATTCCAATTATTCATGACAATCACATTCCTTATGGGAATCTTTAATAATTTCGACTCCACTACTAGTCCCTATTCTTGTAACACCTAAATCAATAAGTTTTTCTACTTGTTCTAGTGTTTTTATCCCACCACTTGCTTTTATTTCTAATAAATCATTTTTATTTTCACTTATTATTTCAACATCACTTAGTTTGACTGGTCCATTAAATCCTGTACATGTTTTTATAAAATTTACAAATGTATCATTACATATTTCTGTTAATTTTGCTATTTCAATTGGTTCTAGTAGATTTGTTTCTATTATTACTTTTAATACTTTTCCATCTATAGCATCTCTTACTGTTTCTATTTCTTGTTTAATATATTCATAGTCTTTATTTTTTAGAGCCTCTATATTAATTACCATATCTATTTCATCAGCGCCATTATTTACAGCATCTATTGCTTCAAATTCTTTAGTTGAAATGGTTGAATATCCATTTGGAAATCCTATTACAGTTGTTACACCAACATTACTTTCTTTTAACATTTCTTTTACACTTGATACATAGTATGGACTTACACATACTGTTTCAAATTGATATTTTATAGCATCTTTGCATAATTTTTCTATATCACTAGCTTTAGCATCCATTTTTAAATTTGTACTATCTATATATTTATTTAATTCCATATTTTCCTCCTTAATATAAAAAGTCACTATGTATAAGGGCGTAATATACGCGGTACCACCTTATTTCCATAATGACTTATGCTTAATCTCTTAACGCGAGTAACGATTTAACTCCAAATATGTATTTTCTTATTTAAACTTGATTAGTTTTCATCTACCACTAATTTTCTAATTACCATTTAAATAAGTACTTATTATTTTTCTCAATTAATTAACACTAATATACTATTTTTTCTTTTTTTTGTCTAGTTCTTTTTTTAAAGTTTTTTGAAATTCTTTTTTATTTGAATTAGAATTACTTTTATATTTACCTATACTTATTCCTGATACAGGTTCTACTTTCCTAATTTTATTTATTTTCATGAATATTTTCTATTATATTTTCTATTTTTTTACCATAAGCTATTGACTCATCATACACAAATTCTAATTCAGGAATATGTCTTATTTCTAATCTTTCTGCTAGTTCCTTTCTTATAAATCCCGATGCATTTTTTAATGCTTTCATTGTTTCAGTTATTTTGTCTTCTTTTAATACTGTTACATATACTTTAGCAAAGCTTAAATCATTTGTTACTTTTACATCTGTTACTGTTACAAATCTTATGTCTTCATCTTTTACTTCTGATGCTAGAACATAACTTATTTCTTTTAACATTTGACTAGCTATTCTATCTATTTTTATACTCATTTTCATCACCTAATTAATTATACCAAATATAAAAAGAAAACTCAACTTAATGTTAAGCTACCTTTTCTTTAATAGTATTTCTTATTTTTGTTAATCTTCTAGATACTTTTACCTGAGACATATTTGTTAAATTACCTATTTCTTCTTGTGATTTAGTTAAATTGTATATTAGTATTTTTTTATCATCATCTGATAAATCTTTTATTGCTTCTTTTAATTCTATTAACGTATCTATATCTTTATTTTCTACACCTATTACATCTTCTAATAAAAGATCTTTTGTATCACTTTTTATAGAGTAATGAATGCTTCCTACTGGTTCACTAGCCTTTATTGCTTCTACTAATAGTTCTTCTTCTACTTCCAAATATTCAGATAATTCTTTTATTGTTGGTTCTCTCATTAATTTTTGTGTCAACAATATTTTACATTTTTCCATTTTTAATTTTAGTTTTGTTAAATCTCTATTTACTTTTATAGTTCTATCTTTTTCTATTAATTTAAACATTTCTCCAATTATGTATGTATATGCATATGTACTAAATTTTGTTTCTAAATTATTATCATAATTTTTATATGCTTTTGTGAGTCCTAACCATCCAGCTTGATATAAATCTTCTTTACTTTTATAAGATGGAAAACTTTTCATTGCATAATAAATTAATTTGTAGTATTGTTCTACTTCTTCATTTGTCATTTTATCACCTATATTTTTATTATTTTAAAAGCATCCAACTCACTACTAGTAAATGTTATATCTAGATCATCTACCTTTCTTTTTCCACATAGTAATAATTTACCATTATTTTTTTTACATAATTTACATATATAGTTAAATATATTTATACCTATATTATCTATATAATCTAGTTTTTCTATATTAATAACTACATTATTTAAACCATTATTAGAAATTAAACTAGTTACTTTTTCTAAATTACCAACAGTACTTTTTGATAAAATACCTGTTAGTCTTACAAATAATATTCCTTTCCTTATTTCTAAATCACTTTCTAACATATCATCACTCTCCATTAATACTCTAACACAACTAATACATCACTTCTACACATTCGACAAAAGAAGAATATCTTTTTGATACTCTTATTATATTATACATACAAACGTTCGTCAATACTAATTATTTTTATTTTTAATAAATTCTCTTAATAATTTTGTTAAAGCTCTTTTTTCTATACGAGATACATAACTTCTTGATATTCCTAGACATTCTGCTATTTCTTTTTGGGTTACTTCTTTATCAGTTAGTAACCCATATCTTCTTTCTATGATATCTTTTTCTCTTTCATTTAATACACTATAATATTTTTTTAGATTTTTTAAATTATTTTGATTATGTAAATCCATTTCGAAATCTGGCTTTGGTGTCTTGATTACATCTATAAATGTTATTTCATTACCATCTTTATCAAATCCTATTGGTTCATTTAAACTAACATTTTTACTATGTTTCTTTGAATTTCTGAAATACATCAAAATTTCATTTTCTGCGCATCTTGCAGCATAGGTTGTTAGTCTAGTTCCATGCGTATTTGAAAAACTATCTATTCCCTTTATTAATCCTATAACACCAATACTTATTAAATCATCGGCATCTTCTTTTGAATGTTCATATTTTTTTACAATATGAGCAACTAACCTTAAATTATGTTCAATTAATTTATTTCTTGCTTCTGTATCTCCTAGTTTAGCCTTCTTTAAGCATTCTTCCTCTTCTTCTTTTGATAATGGATCTGGAAATACTTGATTAGAATAAGCTGCTGTAAAAATATATAAATCCTTAAATAAATATTTAATAATTTTTTGTAAAATAAAAATCACACTCCTAATTAAGAATATGTGATTTATTATTCATTATATTTTGTCCTATTTTCTTTTCATTAAATCATTTATTTGTCTTTCAAGTTCAATAGCATTATCACCAATTATTATTTTTAATTGATTTTCTATTTCTACTATACCTTGAGCTCCCATTTTTTGGATTGCTTCTTTATTTACTAATGTTACATCCTTTAATGTTACAACAAATCTAGATTTATTAAATTCATAATTTTCGATATTTTCTTTTCCACCTAAACTACTTACTAATTTGTTTATTTCTATTTTAAAATCTTTACTTTTTGATTTAGTAATAGCTAGTGCGATAATAATTAATATTACTAAAATAATTATATATTGTATCCATTCCATAATATCACCTATTTAATTATATCTTATTTTTTAATTTATTCATAGTATTTTTTTAATATTAGTATTTTTTATCATAATATACTTATATTAATAATGGTGATATCTATGAAAAATTTTAATAAATTTATTATTATTTTACTTATTATTTTAGCTATTACCAGTATTTATTCTATTTATAGTGCTTCTATTATATTAGGAAGTAATTATTCTGACTTATGGATTAAACAAATTATTTGGTATATTATAGGATTTATTATTATCATAATTGTCTATAAAATTAAAAATGAATTTATATTTAAACATATATGGAAATTATATATATTTGGTAATTTATTATTACTAATGTTACTATTTTGTGGAAAAGTTATTAATGGCGCTAAATGTTGGTTTGAAATACCTTATATTGGTACATTTCAACCTAGTGAATTTATGAAAATAATTTTAATTTTAACCCTTTCTAAATATTGTAATGATTTTTTTAGAAATAATAAGAAAATATCTCTTAAGGATGAGTTTATATTTCTTATCAAAGTTTTTTTAATTGTATTATTACCTAGCATTTTAACATTTTTAGAACCGGATACTGGATCAGTTATAATTTATTTAATTATAACTCTTTCTATATTATTTATTAGTGGTGTTAGATATAGATGGTTTATTTTATTATTCACTATACTTGTACTAATTGTTTCTTCTATATTATATTTATATTTTTTTAAAAAAGATCACTTTATTTCTATATTGGGTAATGATTTTTTTCTTAGAGTAGAAAGAATAATAGATTGGTCAAACAAAGATGGATTTCAATTAGAAAAAGGTATAACTGCTATTGGTTCTGCTGGTATATTTGGTCATGGATTATTTAATACACCTATCTATTTTCCAGAAGCTGAAACTGATTTTATATTTGCTGTATATAGTAGTAATCTAGGATTTATCGGATCTATATTTTTATTTACTTTTATTTTTTTATTTGATTTTCTACTTATAAATATTGCTTTAAAAAGTAACAAACTTAATAAATTAATGATTGCTGGAATAGTTGGTATGTTAATATATCAACAATTTCAAAACATAGGTATGACATATGGGTTAATACCAATTACAGGTATAACTTTACCATTTATTAGTTATGGTGGTTCTAGTCTATTAAGTTATATGATAATTGTTGGACTAATACTTAATATAAAAACTCATTAATGAAATTACTATCATAGTAAAATTCATTAACGAGTTTATTCACAACTATTTTCTATTCCAACTAAACACAATTCATAATCGTTATATTCATTAACTGTAGCTTTAATTTTTGTAGTTAGAGCTATCTCATTACCTGTTTTTACATCTTTAATAGGTGATGATAATTCTCCACTTTCTACTACATCATTAAGAGTTATATAATATATATTTCCGCTTGTTTTAGAATACGTTGTTGGTTTACTTTCTAAATATTTGTTAGTAGCCGTTTTAATCAATAATAGACTTGTTTCGGACATTTCTTCCTTTTTATTGTTGACTTGATTTAATATTGATGGAATAACTGTTATTGATATTAAAAACATTATTAATATAACTGCTACCATTTCTACAAGTGTAAATCCATTTTTCATATATAGTATCACCATATTAATTATAACTTATTTTAGTAAAAAAAAAAATAGTTTTTACTATTTTTCTTCTTTTGTAACAACTTCTTTTCCTTTATAAGTTCCACAATTTGAACATACTCTATGTGGTCTTACTGCTTCACCACATTTTGGACATGCTACTGTAGCATTAGCGCTTATAACATAATGAGTACGACGTTTTCTTCCTCTTGTTTTACTAACTTTTCTGAATGGAACTGCAAATAATTGTAATTCTAATGTCATCATCTATAACACCTCTCTTTTCATTTTAACAAATCTTTCAATTTTTCTAATTCTGGATTTGGACTTGATGTTACTTCTTCGGTAACAACTTGCCAACCATCACCTTTAAGAGAATTAGTATCTATTTCATCACTTACAACTCTCATGGGAATTTCCATTAATATATTTTCCCATATAATTGGAAAAATATCAATAGTATTTTCATTTTTTTTATCAAAAATACCTATTTCTTCTAATAATTCTTCTACATTTCCTTCTATTTCTGTAGAAAATGAAATATCTACTGGTTTTAATGTAACACTACAAGGTAATGTCATAACTCCAGACAAAACTGTATTTATATAATATCCTTCCACATCTTTAGTAAGATTACCATGTAATTCAACATCTTTTAATTCTATTATTTCTGTATTGCTGACATCCATATTTAATTTTTCATTTATTTCTATAGATGTTTCTATACCACTTTTTAATTTTGTTATATCTATATTCATGATATCACCACAAAGATAGTATATCATATCTTTATCAAATAATCTAGATTATAGTTAAAAAATGTGCTATTATTATGATGGTGGTAAGATGAAAAGTGTAGGAATAATTTGTGAATATAATCCATTTCATAATGGTCATTTAAAACATTTAAGCGAAGTTAAAGAAATGTTTCCAGGCTATACAATTATTTTAGTAATGAGTGGTAATTTTACTGAAAGAGGAGATGTAAGTATCATTTCTAAATGGGATAAAACTGAAATTGCTTTAAAAGCTGGTATTGATTTAGTTATTGAACTTCCTTTCTTTTTTGCTAGTCAAAGTGCTGATATATTTGCTCGTGGTGCTATTCAAATATTAAATCATTTAAAAGTTGATGCTATTGTTTTTGGTAGTGAAAGTAATAACGTTAATAATTTAATTGAAATGGCTAAAATAACTAACAGTAAAAAATATGATAAATTAGTTAAAAATTATTTAGATGATGGTTGTAATTACCCTACTGCTTTATCTAAAGCAATATATGATTTATCTGGTAAAAAAATTATTAAACCAAATGATATTTTAGGACTTTCTTATATAAAAGAAATTATTACTTTGAATAGTAATATTAAGCCTATTTCTATTAAAAGGGACGATAACTTTAATGATTCATTCTTATATGAAGATATTACAAGTTCTACTAGCATTAGAGAACATTTAAAAAATAACCAAACTATTGATAATCAAGTTCCTGATTTTGTTAAACCTTATTTAAACAATAAATTACATTTTGTTGATGATTATTTCAATTTACTTAAATACAAAATATTAACTTCTATTAATATTTTATCTAATTTTCAAACAGTTGATGAAGGCATTCAAAATCGTATCATGAAATTTATTATAAATTCTAATTCTTATAATGAATTTATTTTGAAAATTAAAACAAAAAGATATACATATAATAGACTAAATCGTATGTTTATACATATATTATGTAATTTTACTAAAGAAGAGGCTAATTATTTTCATGATGTTGAATACATAAGAGTTTTAGGATTTAATTCTAATGGTAGAAACTATTTAAATAAAATAAAAAAAGATGTTAATATTCCTATTATTACAAATTATTCTTCTATTAAAAATAGAATGCTTAATTTAGAATTTAGAACTACATGTGTATATGCATCTATTTTAGAAAATGAAGAAGCTACTAAATTAATTGAAAAAGAATATAAAAATTCTCCTATAATTTATTAAAAATAACCCATAAGGTTATTTTTTTATATGATTATTTACCTCTATACATGTATTTGTTTCACCATCATAATAACTTGTTCTATTTCTACCATTTTCTTTACTATAATACAATGCTTTATCAGCTAGTTCCACCATTTTAGAAGTATATTTATATATATTTGTTTCATCTAATTCTAGAAATTTTTTATTTGGATCAACATTATAAATTCCAAAACTCATAGTAACATTTACTCCATCAATATTTGTATCATTTATTTTCTGTCTAATATTTTCAACTTTTTTTATAGTATTTTCCAAGGATATATTTTGAAATAATATTAATATTTCTTCTCCACCGTATCTTATTGTAATATCTCTATTTAAGTTATCTTTTCTTCTTTCTACGTCTACTGTTTTTCTTTTTGCTCTGGTATTATTTAAAATAATGCTACCTATTTTTTCTAAAACTTTATTTCCAAATTCATGACCATAAGTATCATTTATATTTTTAAATTTGTCTATATCAGCCATAACTATTGAATAACTAATATCATTTTTATTATTCAATAATATATATTTTCTAACTGCCTTCATAGCATAATCTGCTCTATATAATTTAGTTAAATTATCTTTTTTTAATGTTTTATTTTCTTTTTTTAAATTTTTTATTTGTTCTAACATTTGTTGATTTTCTATATAGTTTCTATAATAAAAAGTAATATCTTTTAAAATTCTTAATTTTTCTTTTTCCATGTCTATTTCTATATATTCATATGCTTTATCTGCATTTAAAATAATTCCATCTTTAACAGTTCCTTCTCTTAATATTGAAGTCATTTTTTCTAATGTTTCATTATGAGTTAAATTTAATGGCTTGTTATGTTCATCTAATATATAACATTTAGACATATGTTTCACCTCATCACCTACATTTTATACTTATTTTAAATTAGTGTCAATTATGACTAACTAGAAAAAAAGAAATAATTTTATTTCTTCATTACAAACCAATTTTTACTTACCTCACAACTTCCACTATTTGGAGAAGGTGATGGCATTTCAAATTTTATTAATACTGGTATTTTAAAAGCACTACCAAATGCTACACAATTACCAGGTTGTAATATACGTAGTTTTTTTACTATATCTGATGTAATATTTGGTACCATTTCTTTTATATATTCTACATCTACTGGATGTAACATTTTAAATATTAGAAAATTACTACATTGTGATAAAGCTGTTTCTGATAATTCTGAAGGCCTTTGTGATATTAACCCAAGTAATACTCCATATTTTCTTCCTTCTTTTGTAATTCTTTCAAATATATTATATCCTAATATATAATTATCAGTATCGTTTTGAACATATCTATGAGCTTCTTCTAGTATTATATGAAATGGTAAACTTGCTCTTTCTTTTAATCCTTTTGCATAATCAAATAGTAATTTTGAATATATTTTTGTTATATTTTTTGCTAATCTATCATCTATATAATTAATATTAAAATTAATTATTTGAGCTTTTCTTCCATCTTCTGCTGTTAATAATTCTTTAATATATTCTTGTTTTGTAACAAATGTATCATAGTCAAAATAAGTACTTGCTTCACTATTCACTAATGAGTGTAATCTAACTTTTAATACATTCATTTCTTCATAAATTTTATCACTATTTAATACTCCTTCTGATATTAAAGCAAAATCGAAAGCATCTTTTAAATCATTTAAATTATATTTAAATGTACCATCTGGTAATTTTAGTTCATAATCATCTACTAAAAAGCCACTCATAAAATTCATTATTAATTCCATTTCTCTTATTTTACCTGTAGCATCTATCATTAAACATTGTTTTAATGGTCTAGTATATCCTGGTTGAAATATTGGTGTATCTAAATTTAACTCTTTCGTATTGTAATATGATAATACTGAGAAAATTTGATCTCTTATTTGAGCTGGATGTCTACCACTTGATAATATATCTAGAATTGCTCTAGCAATTATATCATTTTTACTTTTGATAACTTCTTCTTCATCTGCAGCAAATACTGTTACTAATTTTAAAGCTTTTTCTATTATAGGTAATTGTGAATGTTTTTCAACACCTAAAAGTAATGCAATATCATCTATTCCAAGTAACCATAAAGGAATTTTTAATATATCTCCATCTAAGGCATTTAGATTTGTTGTATATGATTTAAAATTTATTTGTGGTATTTTTTCATGTAAAGTAGAAAATGCATTGTGATATTCACCATAAGCATCAAATATAAATAAACTTGCCTTATATGGTATAGCATTTTGTTTAGAAAATAAATTTTGTAATATACGTGCTATACTACAGCTTTTACCACTTCCTGTTGAACCGAATATAGCAAAATGATTACTGAACATCGAGTCAATATTTACTCCGATTTTCAATCCCTTATATAATGGGCTTTCTCCTAAATATAAATCTTTTTCTTCTTTATATTCTTCAATACCTATTATAGAATTCATTTTACTATCTTGAATTAGTTTTACTGTTGAATTAAAACTTGGTTTATTTATAATACCAAATACAAATTTGTCGTCAATAATACTACCAACTATATTAATATAAGCTTCATTATTCCTAATATCAACAATTTCTCCAACTATATTATTATCATTTCCTTGTATTATTACATATCTGTTTATTAAATTATCTACTTTTTTTAAATCAATTTTTAATTCTATTATTACCGTATTATCAATAATGGATGTTATATTTCCTAACATTGTACCCCTCCTATTATAAATTTATTATACAATATTTATCTTTTTTTTTAAATAGAAAAAAAAGATAATTTTAATTATCTTTCAATTTCTACTAATTCATAAGCTTCTATTATGTCTCCAACTTTTAAATCATTGAATTTTTCAATAGTAATTCCACATTCCAATCCTTTTTTTACTTCTTTTACTGAGTCTTTTTCTCTTTGGATTGAATTTATATTACCATCGTATAAAACAACTGAATCTCTTATAATTCTTGCTTTAGCAGATGATTTAATAACACCATCTGTTACATATGAACCTGCTATTATACCAACCTTTGAAAATTTAAATAATTGTCTTATTTCTGCTGTACCTATTACTTTTTCTTCAAATATTGGTTCTAGCATACCTTTCATAGCAGCTTCCATTTCTTCTACAACTTTATAAATTATATTATAAAGTCTAATTTCTACGCCTTGCTCTTTAGCATAATCTTTTATCTCATTATTTGGTCTTATATTAAATCCAATTATAATAGCATTTGATGCTTTAGCTAAAACGATATCGCTTTCAGTTATTGCTCCTACACTGCTTCTAATTACTTTTACTCTTACATCTTCTATTTCTATTTTTTCTAATGAATTTTTAACAGCTTCACTTGAACCATGTACATCAGCTTTGATGATTACATTTATTTCTTTTAATCCTTCTCCAATTTTAGAAAATAATTCATCTAAAGTTACTGCATCACCTGATGATTTATCTTTTAGTTTTTGTTGTTCTTTCCTTTGTTCTCCAATACTTCTTGCTTGTTTTTCTGATTCAAAAGCCATAAATTTATCTCCACTTGTAGGAGTTTCATTTAGTCCTGTTATCTCTACTGGTTCACTAGGTAAAGCTTCTGTAACCTCTATTCCTAAGTCATTTTTTAAAGTTCTTACCTTACCATATGTTGTTCCTACTACTATAGGATCTCCCAAACGTAGAGTACCATTTTGAATTAATAAAGTTACAACTGGTCCAACATGTTTATCTAGTCTTGATTCTATAACTGTTCCTATAGCATATCTACTTGGATTTGCTTTGTATTCTTGCATTTCTGCTAGTAAAAGAATATTGTCTAATACAGATTCAATTCCTATATTGTTTATAGCAGATATTTCATTATATAAAGTATCCCCACCCCATTCTTCTGGAGTTAAACCATATTCACTTAATTCTGTTTTTATTCTTTCTATATTTGCACCTGGTTTATCTATTTTGTTTATTACTACCATTATTGGTACATTAGCTGCTTTAGCATGATCAATTGCTTCTTTTGTTTGTGGCATTACTCCATCATCAGCAGCTACTATAATTATTACTATATCTGTTATACTAGCACCTCTAGCACGCATTTCTGTAAATGCTGCATGTCCTGGTGTATCAATAAATGTTATCTTTTTTTCATTATATTTTATTTGATATGCACTTATTGCTTGTGTTATTCCACCTGCTTCTGTACTCGCTACATGTGATTTTCTAATTGTATCAAGTAATGTTGTTTTACCATGATCAACATGACCCATGATTGTTACTACAGGAGGTCTTTCTATTAAATCATCTGATCTATCTATTACTTCATATTCTTCAAAATTACTTACATCTACAGCTTCTTCTTTTTTTAATTCTTTATTGTAATCGGATACAATTATTTCTGCATTTTCGTAAGTTATTTTATTATTTACTGTTGACATTATTCCAAGCATAAATAGTTTTTTTACTATTTCTGCTGGTGATACATTTAAACGATTCGCTAATTCAGCTACACTCATACCATCTTTGTATAAAACAATATTATCTGATAAGTCATTTGATTTTAATTTTTCTTTATTTTTATACATTTCTTTTTTCTTGTTTGCTAAATCTTTTTTATTTATTTTTGCTTGATTTATTGTTGGTACCTTTTTCTTTACTTTTTGTTTTGCTATAGAATTATCCATATCTATTTTTTCTTTATATGCTATATCTTCTGCTATCTCATCTATTTCTTCTATATCATTTATAATTCTATCTAATTCATCTATAGCATCATAATCTAATAAATCATCTTTTTCTTTTACATCAATATTTAATTCAGAACATTTTTTTAATATTTCTTCTACTGATTTATTTACATCTAATGCATAATCTTCAACACTCATCATATTAGACACCTCTTTCTTTTATTTTTTTATTTTATCTTTTACATATACCATTCTCGGAAAATCATCATTTTGTTTTCGTAAAAATGAAGTACTTAAATTATATAAACCTTCTATATCAAATTTTTCTACTTCTACATTTGCTTTTTCAAACATATAACTTGCAGCAAGTATTTGTGCTATAGAAGAATATTGTTTTAAATATACTACCTTTTTTATTTTATTTTGAATTATTCTTTTAGCGCATTCAACGCATGGAAAAAGAGTTACATATATAGTTGAATTTCTTAATTTTTCTTTGTTACCTTCATAGTTATCTATAGCATTTGCTTCAGCATGACATACAAATGTATTTTTTATATTCATTATATCGTTAGTTGCTTCACCTAATGAATCCCAAGGTAATTCGTCATCGCTTAAATTTAATGGTGCTCCATTATAACCTGTTGATAATATATGCTTTTCTGTATCTACAATACATGCTCCTACTTGTGTTCTCGGATCTTTACTTCTTAAACTGCTTATAAAAGCAATTCCCATGAAGTATTCATCCCATGATATATAATCTTCTCTTTTTCCTGCCATATTTACCCCCTAAACAAGATTTTTTAATTCATTATATATTTCTTCTTTTACTTCTATTTCTAATATTTTATTTAGTACTTTTGTTTTTTGTGCTTTTTCTATTACAGTTATATCTTTTTTTAAATAAGCTCCTCTACCATTGGCTTTTCCTGTCAAATCAACGATTACTTCATTTTCTGGTGTTCTAACAATTCGTACTAATTCCATTTTTGGATATTTTTCTTTTGTTACAACACATGATCTCATTGGTATTTTTTTAGTCTTCATTTACTATATTTATACCCATTTCTTTTGCTTGTTCATAAGTTTTAACGTCAATTTTATAATGTGTTAGACGACTCGCTAATTTAACATTTAAACCTTTTCTACCAATAGCTAATGAGAAGTTTTCATCATCTACAACTGCTAATGCTTGTTTTTCTTTTTCATCTAAAATAAATACTTGTACATTTTTTGCTGGTGATAATGCATTTGCTATAAATACTTGTGGATCTTTGTCATATGGTATTACATCTACTTTTTCACCATTTAATTCTTCTATTATTCTATTAATACGCATTCCTTTTTCACCAATGCAAGATCCTACAGCATCTACTTTTTCATTTGTTGAACCTACTGCTACTTTAGTTCGAACTCCTGCTTCTCTTGATACACTATATACTAATATAATTCCTTCATTTATTTCTGGTATTTCTAATTCAAATAATCTTTTTACGAATCCATAATGTATTCTTGAAAGTAATATAATTGGGCCTCTATTGTTTGAATCTACTTTAGTAATATATGCTTTTATTGATGATTCCATTTTTATTGTTTCTCCTGGAATTATTTCTGTTTTTGGAAGTATTCCATGTAGTCTTCCTAAGTCGACATAGTAATTTCTTTGATCTTCCATTACTACAGGTCCTACTATCATTTCTCCTTCTTTATCACTAAATTCATTCATTATAACGCCTTTTTCTGCTTCTCTTATTTTTTGAACCACTACTTGTTTTGCTGTAGCTGCTGCTACTCTACCAAAATCTGAAGGAGTTACTTCTTCTTCTATTGTGTCGCCTACTTGTATATCTGGTACAATTTTTCTTGCTTCTTCTAATGTTAAATGAATCTTTTCATCATATACAAATGGTAGAATTTCTCCGCCATCATCTTCTTCATCTTCTTCATTTATTGTTGAAAAATCTATATCAGCAAAGCTTTTATATTTGTCTTCTATTGAACGATCTACTACTGTTTTATATGAATATACTTTTATTTCTCCTGTTTCTCTATTTATATCTACTCTTACATTTTGTAATGAATTATAATTTTTTTTATAAGCAGATGTAAGCGCTAATTCAAGTGCTTCATATATTACATCTTCACTTATTCCTTTTTCTTCACATAACAATTTAATTGCTTTTTTTAAATCTTTACTATTCATAATAACCTCCATTTGAACATACATCTAGTATGTAATTTTCTTCTATTAAATCTGCTTCGTCTAGTATTGGATTAATTAATCCTGATACAGTTACACAATCTTCTACATCAATTATTCCATTTTTATTAATAATTACTCTTAAAAAATTTGTTTTTCCTTCTTTAACATATTCAACTTTTTCTAAAATATAATTATTTTCTTCTATTATATTTCTGATTAAATTTTCAACTTTGTTTGCTATTTCCATATATCCTCCTTCTTTATATTAAAGAGTGGGATTTTGTCCCACTCGTTGCTTATGTGAATATTATACCACATATTTTTAAAATGTGTATACTTTTTTTATTTTGCTTCTTCAGTTGCTCTAGTTTCTCTTATTACTGTTACTTTTATAGTTCCTGGATATTGCATTTCATTTTCTATTCTTGTTTTTATGTCACGAGCAACCTTATAACTACCTAGATCATCTACTTCTTCTGGTTTTACAATTACTCTTATTTCTCTACCAGCTTGAACAGCATATGTTTTATCTACACCTGCTATACTGTTAGCAATATTTTCTAATTCTTGTAATCTTTGAATATAGTTTTCTAATGAATCATTTCTAGCTCCTGGACGTGATGCAGATAAAGTATCTGCTATAGCAACTATTACTGAAATAATACTTGTTGCTTCTGTATCACCATGGTGTGATTCAATAGCATTTATTATTATATCATTTTCGCCATATTTTCTAGCTAATTCACTTCCTAAAGTTACATGACTACCCTCTACTTCATGATCAATTGCTTTACCAATATCATGTAATAATCCAGCTCGTTTGGCTAGGACAACATTTTCACCTAATTCAGCAGCTATTAATCCTGATAAATGAGCTACTTCTATAGAATGTGTCAAGGCATTTTGACCATAACTAGTTCTAAAATGTAATCTACCTATTAATTCCACTAATTCTGGTTCTACTTTAGTTAGTCCTAAATCAAATAAAGCAGATTCACCATACTCTCTAATTTGTGATGTTATTTCTTTTAAACTTTTATCATATAATTCTTCTATTCTTGTTGGATGAATTCTTCCATCTTTAATTAATCCTTCAATAGTTACTCTTGCGATTTCCCTTCTTAAAGGATCAAAACTTGATAAAACTATTGCTTCTGGAGTATCATCAATTATTAAATCAACCCCTGTTACTGATTCAATAGTTCTTATATTTCTACCTTCTCTACCAATAATACGGCCTTTCATTTCATCATTAGGTAAACTTACTACTGTAACTGTTTGTTCATTGGCAACATCACCGGCATATTTTTGCATGCATGATACCATTAAAGTTTTAGCTTTTTTATCTGCTTCTAATTTTGCTTCAGTTTCTCGTTCTTTAATATATGCTGAAATTTCTAAGTTCATCATTTCTTCTACTTTTTTTAATACCATGTCTTTGGCTTGTTTTTTTGTCAAACCAGCTATTTTTTCTAATTCTTTTATTTGTTCATTTTTTATTTCTTCCACTTTAGCTTGTTCTAATTGGATATCTTTTTGTTTATTTATTAATAAATTTTCTTTTTCTTCTAACATTTGTTCACGATTTTGTAGTGTTTGATCTCTTCTATCTATGTTATTTTCTCTTGTTAGTAATCGTTGTTCAGAATCTATTATTTCTGATTTTTTTTCTTTTATTTCTTTTTCTGCATCTAATTTCAATCTATGTATTTCTTCTTTACTTTCTAGAATGCTATCTCTTTTTATTTTATCTGCATCTTTCTTAGCAGTTTCTATTATTTTTTCTGCTTTAGAATTAGCAGATATACCTTTTAAATAATTAAATATAAGCATTACTATAATGCCAACAAAAAGTCCAATTAACACTAGTAAAATGGATAAAATCATTTCATTCATAATTTCCTCCATTACTATTAGCAAAATATCATTTCACTAATAACATTGTAATTAATTTTAAAGATATTGTCAAGGTGATTTGACAAAATGGGGTTATTGTGTTAGCATACTTTCAAATTGAGAGGTGCTTATGATTAAAAATAACTATTATCAAATTTATAAGAAGTATAATAAAATAATTAGTAAAATTGATTATAAAATAGATAACATTAACAATGATATAACTTTTAAGAAGAAAGTTTTATATGATTTAAAAAATTATGAAGTCAAAAAAAAGGATATAATAAAATTCATTATATCTAGTCTCTTGACTACAATTTTTCTATTATCTACTATAATATTGGTGTTTAATCCCATTAAATTTATTAATCTTACATTCAATCAAAATTTTTTAATTAGCATATGTATAAACACTCTTGGGTTATTTGTAACTAGTATTAGCACTTTTGAGACTATTAAATTTTTTCCTTCTAAAGTTGACAAACAAACTATTGCTAATTTAGAAAAAGAAATTGCAAATTTAAATTACAATAAAGAAAAACTAATAGAAGAACTTAATAATGTTAAGACCATAAAAAAGGATATTGATGATTTAAAGGTTTTTTATATAAATTTATATAAAAAAGAATATCCACAAAATGAACTAAGTTTCCAAAAGAAAAAATTCAGATAAATTCTGAATTTTATTTTTCTTCTTTTTTTGGTGTTTTTTTAGATATCTCAAAATGCTCTCTAATTTTTTCTTCTATTTCATCTCTAACTTTTGGATTATTTTTTAGATACTCTTTAGCATTTTCTTTTCCTTGACCAATTTTTTCACCATTATATGCATACCAAGCACCGCTTTTATCAATAATGGCTGCTTCACTACCTAAATCTATTATTTCCCCTTCTTTAGAAACACCTTCACCATACATAATATCAACATTACATGATTTAAATGGTGGAGCCATTTTATTTTTTACAACTTTAATTGATGTTTTATTACCAATAATATTGGTACCATCCTTAATTTGTTCTGAACGTCTTATATCTAATCTTATTGAAGAATAGAATTTTAAAGCTCTACCACCTGGTGTTGTTTCTGGATTACCAAACATTACACCAACTTTTTCACGTAATTGATTTATAAAAATTGCTATAGTATTAGTTTTATTAATTGCTCCTGATAATTTTCTTAATGCTTGACTCATTAATCTTGCTTGTAAACCAACGTGAGAATCACCCATTTCTCCTTCTATTTCTGCTTGTGGAACTAAAGCAGCAACACTATCTATTACTATTACACTTATAGCACCACTTCTTACTAAAGCCTCACATATTTCTAATGCTTGTTCTCCATTATCAGGTTGTGATAATAATAATTCGTTAATATTAACACCTATTTTGGCAGCATATGTTGGATCTAATGCATGTTCAGCATCAATAAAAGCAACTCTACCACCTAATTTTTGAGCTTCCGCTATTGCATGTAAAGCAAATGTTGTTTTACCACTTGACTCAGGACCAAATATTTCAATTATTCTACCCTTTGGGTAACCACCAATTCCCAAAGCAATATCTAAAGATAATGATCCTGAAGAAATTGTATCTATCTCTCTATGTTCATTTTCACCTAGTTTCATTACTGAACCTTTACCAAATTGTTTTTCTATATCTAATAATACTTGATCTAATGTTTTATCTCCTGATTGTTTAACCATTAGTTTTCCTCCTCATCTTACAATAAAAGTATATCTTATTTTAAAATCTTTGTCAATAGAAAATACGAACATTTGTTTATTTTATTTTTTCTCTACTTATATTATAGTAAAATTAATTAAAAATACCTAAAAAAAATACAATTTTATTGCATTTTTATATATTTTTTACTAGTTTCATAATATTGTAATGTTATTACTATACATAGTACAGAAGCTATCATTAACATTACATCTGATACTTTAAAATTTATAAGTTCAAATGGCAAGTTGTAAAATAAAGTTAATACTATACCAAAATTTATAAAAAGGTTTTTTATTTTTTTTACTATATTGTTGCACTTTATTTCATTACCATTACTTCCTAATTTTAGAGCATAGTTTATAATATCGGTTGCTATAATAACAATAGCTATTGTTGAAGATATAAATCCACAAGTTGACAATACTATAAGTGTTAAATCTACTAATAACTTATCTGCTATATCATCCATTACTTTTCCAATGTTTGTTTCTAAGTCATACTTTCTAGCAAGTTTTCCATCTATTACATCTGATATGGCAGCTATCATAAATAATATTCCAACAATTAAATATTTTACTTCTACAACTATTGATTCATTAATAAACAGACTTGGCAATGATATACCTACTGCATCAAATGGGAATAGTAATGCTATTATTATAATTATTGTTAAAATGATTCTACTAAAAGTAATTTTATTTGGTAAATTCATGTTTCCTCCTAAAGACTACTGCTTACTACTAAATTACCATTTGCTTCTGTATCTTTTTGTGATTGTATTAAATCCTTAACTAAAAATATAAGAACAACTAACAAAATTAATACAGAAATTATCATAATAATAGTTAGCAAATTTGATTTCTTTTTTCTTTCTAATGTATATGGAGATATTATTCTTTTACCTCTATTTTTTTTCTTTTCTAATTTCTTTTTAGCTTTTTGGATATCAGCTAAAGATATCTTTGACGTATATTCAAACATATATTCATTAAATTCATCAATCATATCATCATAATTTAGTCCTAAATATTTGGCATATTCTTTTACTAAATTTTTAACATATAATACATCTTTGAAAGCTTTCATATTGCCTTCTTCGATGTTTTCTATTTGATTTGGTCTAACTTTCAAATCACCAGCAACCTCTTCTATCGAGACACCAATACTTTCTCTGGCTTCTTTTAATGTTTCACCAATTTCTTTCATAATTTCACCTTCCTAGGTTAAATAAAAAAAATAATATTTTATAAGCCATGTTCTGTAACCTTTCGGCGACAAACATTTATCTATCGAATAATCGATCCCACATTTGATTCTTATTCTCTCATGTAAGCTCCCCTACCATAATTTGGGTTTCTCACTCGCGGGGGTTACCACGTTCCACTTCCATTATTTCTAATTTTTTCGTCACTTTGGCCCTTTATATCTAATCTAACCATATACAAGACTTAGGTTATTTCGATTCCGTCAGTAAAAACTGCTATAAGTTATTTTTTCCTTATACGCGAACACTATAGTCATCACAGACTATGTGAGCATGGACTTTCCTCTATATTACTTGAATATAGCGTTTGTCAAAATATTATTCATCTTTTCCATAAATTATTTTTTCTAAATTAGATAATCTTCTTAGTAAATCAGCATTATTAACTTCTTTTGTATTTCCATCTTTTAAGACTTCTAATTTTATTTTTAAATTTCTAACTTCTTGTTTTAGCCTAATATTATCTTCAAGAAGTTCTTTTTTTTCACTTTCATTTTCTTTAATTATGGTCATAAAAGTTTCATAATCTCTAATTACTAAGTCTAAAAATTTATCAACTTCTTGTGGTCTATAACCTTTAGCGTCAAGTTTAAAATCCTTTTCTAGTATTTCTTTAGATGTAAGTAATATTCTATCTTGATACACTTTTACCACCTCTTTTTCACTAATAACATTTTCTCAAAAAAATATCGTTTTGTCAATGTGTTAGATAGCAAAATAAATTGGCATTAAAAAACCTTTGAAAATCAAAGGTTAACATTCAATTTGGTGGAGAATGAGGGATTCGAACCCTTGACCCCCACGGTGCAAGCGTGGTGCTCTAGCCAGCTGAGCTAATTCCCCATATCAGTTGAACGAATAAATTATAACATAATGATTATTTATAAGTCAACTGTTTTTTTTATTTTTATAATGATTCTATATGAAATTCTACTATCCCATCCATATTTGATAATTCCAAAATTGATGAATATTCATTATTTGATAAATATTTATATAACATATCTAATTGCTCTTTTTTGTTTAAAATTGCTGTTATATATAAATTATTTATAACTACATAAATAGTATTTACGGTTTGCTTTAAATATTCATCATATTTAGTTCTTTTAACTAATAATTTGTCTTCATATACTTTACCTATATAATTATCTAAATTTTCATTACTTTCAGGATTTTTATAATTAATATTTATTTCATTACAAATATCTTTTATTGTTCTCATTATATTTCGTAGTTATCTTCCATAGAAAACTCTACATTTTCTTCTATCCATTCTTTACGTGGCTCTACTTTATCACCCATTAATATACTTACTCTTTTTTCTGCTAAAGCAGCATCTCCGATACTTACTCTTATCATACTTCTTGTTTCTGGATTCATTGTTGTTTCCCATAATTGATTAGCATCCATTTCTCCAAGTCCTTTGTATCTGCTAATTTTGTATTTTTTTCCATTTAATTTATCTATTATAGCTTGCCTATCTGATTCTTCCCAAGCATATTCAATATTTTTGCCACTTTCTATTTTATATAGTGGTGGTAATGCTATATATAGATGTCCTGCTTCAATTAGTGGTTTCATGTATCTATAGAAAAATGTTAATAGTAATATTTGAATATGTGCACCATCGTCATCGGCATCGGTCATTATTATTACTTTATCATAGTTGATGTCTTTTAAATCAAAATCACTACCTACTCCTGCACCAATAGTATGAATAATAGTATTGATTTCTTCATTTTTAAATATTTCTTCCATTCTTGTTTTTTCAGTATTTAAAACTTTACCTCTAAGTGGTAGTATTGCTTGATATTTTCTATCTCTACCAGTTTTTGCTGAACCACCTGCTGAATCTCCTTCGACTAAAAATAATTCATTTATTTTTGGATTTTTTGCTTGGGCTGGTGTTAATTTACTGCTTATTAACTTATCTTTTTTTCCTTTGTCTTTTCCATTACGTGCTTCATCTCTTGCTTTTCTTGCTGCTTCCCTTACATTTTTTGACTTTATCATTTTTCCAACTATTGATGTTGCTACTTGTTTATTTTCTTCTAGGAAAAAAGATAATTTTTCTGACACAATATTTTCAACAATTGGTCTAGCTATAGGCGTACCTAATTTTCCTTTTGTTTGACCTTCAAATTGTAATAAATTTTCTGGTATTTGTAAACTAATTATTGCTGTTAAACCTTCTCTTGTATCTGGTCCTTCAAAAGTTTTATCTTTAGCTTTTAAAAATCCATTATTTTTGGCATAATCATTAAATATCTTTGTTATTGCTGTTTTGAATCCTACTTCATGAGTACCACCATCACTTGTTTTTACGTTGTTAACAAATGATATGATATTTTCTGAATATCCTTCTGTATATTGAAGTGCTACTTCAACATTTATGTTTTCTTTTGATCCTTCAAAGTGAACTGTTTTATGTAGTGCTACTTTGTCTTCATTTAAATAATCTACAAAAGCTTCTAATCCATTTTCATAGTAAAATGTTTCTTTTTTATTATCTGCTACATCTTCTACTTCTATAGTTAAACCTTTCAATAAAAAGGCACTTTCTTGCATTCTTTCACATATTGTAGTAAATGAATAGTGAGTTGTAGAAAATATTGTTTCATCCGGTTTAAATGTTACTTTTGTACCTGTTTTACCTGTTTTCCCTACTTTTTTTAAATCATTTTTAACATGACCACCATTTTCAAACTCAATGACATATTCATATCCATCTTTTTTTATTTCTACTTTCATCCACTTACTTAAAGCATTAACTACTGATGCACCTACTCCGTGTAAACCTCCAGATACTTTATAACCACCTGCTTCAAATTTTCCTCCAGCATGTAATACTGTATATATTACTTCTGGTGTACTCTTCCCACTACTGTGCATTCCTACTGGAACTCCACGTCCTTCATCTTCTACTGTTATACTGTCATCAGCATTTATTGTTACTTTTATTTTATTTCCAAAACCATTTATTGCTTCATCTATTGCATTATCCACAATTTCCCATACTAAATGGTGAAGTCCTCTTTTGTCTGTTGATCCAATATACATACCAGGACGTTTTCTTACTGCTTCTAATCCTTCTAGTATTTTTATTGAACTTTCATCATATTTTGCCATATAATCACCATATTAATTATAACAAAAAAAGAAGAAAATTACAAAACTTTCTTCTATTTATATATATTAACTTTTGTTTTTTCATCTTTTAATCTTTCATTAATATCTAATTCAACTAGTGAATCACATATTTTATAATAATAAAATTGTATTATATCTTTATAATCATCATGATTTGCTTTGTTCATTGCATTTATATATTCAGTTTTTTCTTTTTGCTTTATATAAACTGGAGGGATACCACCTAATTCAAACATTTTATTCAAGAAACATCTCATTGTTCTTCCATTACCATCAATAAATGGATGAATTTTTATTATCTTACATTTAAGTTCAATACATCTATTTATATAATCAAATTATATAATCAAACATTTTATCTAAATTTTTTGTATTTTTTATTTTTTGTGAAATCTTTATTAATTCATTTGTTTCTTGATTAAGTTTTCTTATTTCCGGCCATATCATTGTCCATGGAGATGGAGTTAGTTCCGTATTTTTACCATTTATGTATGCATCTTCATTTCTAAAATGTCCAGCATATTCTGCATATTCAGCCTTTGAATATAACATTCTATGATAATCTAATATTGAATATATACTAAATTCTTCTAAATTTGTTTGCATATATTCATACATTGATCGCATTCCATCTTTTTCTATTTGATTATGGACATTTTCTAATGCACTTTCTTCCTTAATGTATTTTCTAATAAAAGCTTCTTTGAATATATCGAAATCGATATATTCATTTATACTATAGTATAAAAAAATTAATTTTTTGGGTATATCAGCATCTACTTGATATAATTGCTTTCTTACTTTTCTATATTGATATCCTAAAAAGCATTGTTGTATTATAAATTCATTATCCACATTTTCATTTATATTCATATTTTCACCCCTTTGTATGGGGGATATTCTACCATCTATTTTGCTATTTGTCAAATTCATAATTCCATAATCCTAATTTACCCTTTACTGGTATTTTTGTTTCATATTTTTTTACATTTTCTAATTTCCATGCATATGTCATTATATGATTGCTTTTTCCATATACAATAGGATCGATATTTAATAATTCTTGATTAAATTTTTCATCTACCAATATACAATCAACTAGTTCTGCTTCTCCTATAATTTCTCCCTTAGAAACATCTAAATTATAATCTTTAAATCTTTTGAAATTATCTTTTTCTAAAGTTAGACCCGCGTGTATTAATATTTTACCTCTATAATTTGTTTTCCAACTTCTAAACTCATATTTTTTATAACCATCTATTATTAAAGTTGCCCATGGTTCTTTTATTGTTAAAACTTTCATATTATCACCTATATAAAATAATATCATAAAATGACAATTTATCATAATAAAAAAAGGTAAATTAATTACCTTTTTATTGCATAAATCCAGAACATTTACCACAGTCAATATTTTCTACTTGACATTCTTCTGAACAAGTATATTGTGGAGTATAAGTGTGTTTATAAATGTGTTTGTTGATAGTATGTGTATGTATTGGGCAAACATGTGGTACTTCATGATAGAATTCTTGTTCTACACATTTAGTAATAGTTGGTTCTACTACTTGTTGTTCCATCATTGGAGTTCCAATAAATCCTTTATTCATACCAAATCCAAACATATTTTGTCTATTTGAGCAGCATCTATTTGAAAACATAATCATTTCCTCCTTACCTAATTTATCATATGAACATATAAAAAAAAGGAATGTGTTTATTCCTATTTTTTTAATTTTGTTTTTACATAAGTTTTTTGTTTTTCATTTTGATTATTGTAATATTTTGGCAATGATAATGTTTTTTCATTAGTATTTTCTTCTTCTTTTGTATCGTCTTTTGATTGTTCTATATTTATGATATTTTTTTCTTCTTTTGGTTCTTTATACTCAATATATTCTTTCAATGTAATAGCTTGTAAGGTTGCTGATAAAGATACTATAACACTAAGTATAATTTCTGGAATATCTATAAAAATACTTCCAATACCCAATATTACTAAAATATCTAGAATTATTGTTTTAATTTTTCCAATAATACATGTTCTCATATCTACATTATGAGTCTTTTTATATGCACAAGTTGAGCCAATAGCTAATTCAAATATTAAATTTATTATATATACAGGATTAATTGTGCATAATGATATTAATAATGTTCCTGAAAATACTTTATCTGCTATTGCATCCAAATCTCTTCCTAATTCACTGGTTAATTTAAATTTTCTAGCTATAAAGCCATCTGCTGCATCTGTTAGTGAAAATATTACAATACTAGAAAAAGCTAAGGGAAAATTAGACAAAACAAAGGATGGAATAACTATTAAAGGTGCTAATAACCTTAAAGTTGTTAAAACATTTGGTATTTGTTTATGTCTATTTTCTTTAGTTTTTAAATCTTTTATCATTTCTTTAAATAATTTTTTATATTTATTTAATTGTTTTTTCATTTAACCATAACCCTCTAAAATGGCATTTTAAAATTACCATTTTTCATCATTTTCATCATTTTTTTCATTTCTTCAAATTGTTTTAATAATCTGTTTACCTCTTCAACACTTCTTCCACTGCCTTTAGCAATGCGTATTTTTCTACTGGCTTTTAATATCTCTGGATTTTTTCTCTCTTTTGGTGTCATTGATTGTATTATTGCTTCTATATGAGCTAAATCTTTAGGATTAATACTTACATTATTTAATCCCATTTTTTTTGCTCCAGGTAGCATTTTTATTATATTTTCTAAAGGTCCTAATTTTTTTATTTGATGTAACTGTTCTAGAAAATCTTCTAAATCAAAAGTGCCTTTTTCCATCTTTTTAGCAGCTTTCATAGCTGATTCTTCATCTATTACTGATTCTGCCTTTTCTAACATTGTCATAATGTCTCCCATACCTAAAATACGAGTAGCCATTCTTTCTGGATAGAATTCTTCTAAGCCATCCATTTTTTCACTTACACCAATAAACTTTATTGGTATATTTGTTAAATGTCTAATTGATAAAGCTGCCCCACCTCTAGTATCACCATCTAATTTTGTTAAAATAGCACCTGTTAGTGGTAAAGCTTCATTAAAACCATTTATTACATTTATAACATCTTGACCTGTCATACTATCTACTACTAATAATATTTCATCCATTGGAACATTATTATTAATATTTTGTAATTCTTCCATTAATTCTGTATCAATATGTAAGCGCCCTGCTGTATCTACTAATACATAATCTAAATTATTTTCTTTAGCATAATTAATGGCATTTTTCACAGTATTTACTGGATTGTTTGTTCCTTCATCATATACAGGAATATTTAGTTCTTTTCCTAATTGTTTTAATTGATCTATAGCTGCCGGTCTATATATATCACAAGCAACTAATAAAGGTTTCTTTTTATATTTTTTTCTTAGATAATTCGCTAATTTAGATATAGTAGTTGTTTTACCAGATCCTTGTAAACCAACAAGCATTAATGTTGCTGGATTTCCATTTATATTTAAATCTTTCTTTTCTCCACCTAATAATTCTACTAATTCATCTTTTACTATTTTAACAAATTGTTCTCCTGGTTTTAAAGATTTTGCTACTTCTTCTCCCAATGCTTTTTCTTTTACTGTACTTATAAATTCTTTTACTACTTGATAGTTAACATCTGCTTCTAAAAGTGCTAATCTAATTTCTCTAGTTATTTCACTAATATTGTCTTCTGTTATTTTTCCATAACCTTTTATTTTACTCACAACATTTTGAAGTCTATCTCCTAAACTTTCAAACATATTATCACCTCAGTATTTAATATTATACTAAAAAATTCTAGATTGGTAAATCTAAAATTTGATCTAATTTGTCAACTACTAAAAATCCTTTACCATTTCTTTTAGTTGAAAATCTAACTCCTATACCTTTAGCAGCTTCCCACTCTCTTAAATTTCCAGCATAATCATCTACTAAAATTGATTCTTCACTATGTACCATTTTAGTCTTACTTATTTTTTTGGGTACAGGAATTATTGTTATATCTTTAAAATATTTTCTTATGTAATTTACTTTAGCAATTGCTTCATCTAATGAATTTATATGTGTTAAAATCGAAACTCTAAATCTATTTGAATCAATTATTTTTTGAATACATGATATGCTATCATTTATTTCATTTGTATTTTTAATAAATTCATTCCAATTTAAATTTCCAAAATATTTAATACAATCATCACTACTCTTAGGATCTAAATTTAATTTTTTCATTCTTGAATATCCTTCATTTATTGTATCTAATATAACTCCATCAAAATCAATATATAATTCTTTCATACAACCACATCCTAATACATTTATATCATACATTTGTTTGATAGTCAATAAATTATATGTATAAATATGAAAAAAATAACCAAATTAATGATTATTTTAAAGCTTCTAATAATTCTGCTTTTTTCATAGTACTAGCTCCAGCTATATTTTTAGCTTTTGCCATTTCTTTAAGTTCTGCTACTGTTAATTTAGATAAATCTTCTTTAACTTCTGCTTTTACTTCTTTTTTAGTTTCTTTTACTTCAGATTTTACTTCTGTTTTAACTGTTTTACCAGCTAAAGCATCTTTAGCAATTACTACTAAACTTGCAAATGCTTTTGCATCATCGATTGCTAATTCTGATAACATTTTTCTATTAATTTCAATACCTGCTTTGTTTAATCCATTAATGAATTTTGAATAACTAATATCATTCATTCTACAAGCAGCATTAATTCTTGTAATCCATAATTTTCTGAAGTCTCTTTTATTTTGTCTTCTATCTCTATAAGCATATTTTAAAGAATGCATTACTTGTTCTTTTGCAGTTCTATATAATCTATGTTTACTTCCAAAATATCCTTTTGATAATTTCATCACTTTTTTTCTTCTTGCGCGATGAATTGTTCCACCTTTAACTCTTGCCATAATGTCCTCCTTCTATTATTTTCCTAATATTCCTTTTATTCTACTGTAATCTGCTGTACTTAACATTGATCCTTTTCTTGATTTTCTGTTACTTGCAGCATTTTTCTTACCAGTGTTATGTCTTGATCCTGGTGTACCTATTTTAAAATCATTTTTTCTTGGTTTTACTACTTTTGCAGTACCTTTATGTGTTTTTAATTTTGGCATAATCTTCCTCCTATTTTTCTTTTTTTGGCATTAGCATCATAGCCATAACTCTGCCATCTAATTTAGGTTTTTGTTCTATTTCTGCTACATCTACTAATGCTTCAGCAAACTTCATTAAAACATCTTTTCCTAATTCTGGATGAGCCATTTCTCTTCCCTTAAAACGAATTGAAACTTTTACCTTATGGCCTTTTTCTAAGTACTTCTTTGAATTAACAACACGTGTATCAAAGTCATGTTTATCTATTGTTACTGATAAACGATATTCTTTTGTTTCTAAGTTGCTTTCACGTTGCTTTTTTAAATTTTCTTTTTGTCTTTTCTTGTTTTCATATTTAAATTTATTATAATCCATTATTTTACAAACTGCTGGATTAGCATTTGGATTCATTAAAACAAGATCAAACCCTGCATAGGACGCTAACGTTAAAGCATCTTTTATTGGTTTTAAACCTAATTGTTCACCTTTTGGACCAATTACCATTACTTCTTTTGCACGTATTTGTTCATTAATGTACAAATCTTTTTCTTTTGCGATACCTGACACCTCCATAAAAAAGTGGATACGAATGTACCCACTTAAAATCCCTAATAAATAACTTTATCGGCATTTACCCATTACTTTTTGTAATCGGGTGAGTGTAGGTACACTTCTTTCCTTTTTTAATACATCAATATTATACATAGTTAATATATGTTTGTCAACACTTTTTATTCTTAAATTTCTTGTAATTCATATGTTGCATTCAGTATTCTTTTATCACTACAATATTCAATTATAAATTTATTATCTTTTTTAGTTATAATTATTCATATTGTTTTTTCTTGATTTATTATTTTAAATTTTTATCTATATAATTCATATATGTTTCTATTTTTCCTATATGTTATTTTTTAATTCTGTTCTATACACATTTTTATATAATATTTAATTTTATTATCATCCTTTATTGATAGCAATTCCATATGATAACTCCAAGTTAATTGGTGTGAAATTTTAATTCTTCTTTTATATTTTCATAATAATTCATATTTTTCCTCCTTAAATGTTTTAGATACTGACATTTAAAAGTTAAAAATTTTGTAAAAAAAATACAGTTTTTAACTGTATTACTTAATAATCATATACATTATAGTTGTTATAACTCCACCAGCAAATCCAGTAAGTAAAGATAATAAGATTGTATTAGTAAATCCTGTTTGATTAAATAAATTCTTTTTCACTTTAACATATCTCTTGGTATCATTTTTTTCTATTTCTCTTCTTTTTTCTTCTTGCATTAATTGGAATTTTTTAATTGCTATTAAATAAGCAAATCGTTCTTTTTGGCTTAAAGTTTGTTTATTTAAAGCTTCAGGATATTCATAGAAAAATTTAACCCTAGATGGATCCAAATTTTCACCATTTACAATGGTTGGAACATCATCAGTAATTACTATATCATATGAATCAATATCTAATAAATCCATATTTTCTAACATTTCATTATAATTTACTGTTTCTGTGTCATATTGATATTCTAATGGTCTATTTATTTCATATTGATGTGTTTTTTCATTAAGTTCTGCTACTATTATTTCATGATTTTGATCTATAGCTATACCGGTTTCAACATTAATGCTGATTAAATGTAATTTATCTTTATTTTTAATTAAAGTTGATACAGCTTTCTTTTGTTCAACATTTATATTAGATAATATATCAGGATTATTTTCTACCTCTTCTATTGAATATAAAATTTTACCATTATTTGTATGAAGTAATTGATATCTAAATATCTCTGAAGCATTTGTTTCACTTGAATATTTTTGTGCTTCTTTAATACTTTCTTGTATTTCTTTAAATTCTTCACTTAAATTTTTATTTTTATTATCTTGTTCTAATAAATAATCTTTATTTAGTTTCATATCATATAACTTATAATACTCTTTTCCATTTTGTAGTCTTATATGTTTAATATTACTAAAATCAATTCCATATTCTTCAGTAAGAGTTTCCATCTCATCTTTTTCATTTGATTTGCCATTATATTTATTCATACAATCTGGACAAGTTCTTACATGACTATTTACTTTATTTACAAGCACCAAATCTTGTTCTGTTAATTTTAAATTATTTTTTTCAAAATTATTCTTTAATTCAAAATACTCTTTTAATTCTTCTTCTGTTATATGCATAATCCACCTCTATTTTAATAATACATTATTTTTAAAAATTTTTTTCATTTAAATATAGTATTATACATAATTTTACAAAAAAGATGGTTAATACATTCCACCATCTATTTTAATTATTTCATTATTAATATAGTCAGCTTCTTGACTGGCTAGAAAAAGCGCTAGTGAAGCGACTTCTTCTGGTTTACCAATTCTTCCAACAAATATTTTTTCTTCTTCACTCTTTATATAATCTAAATCTAAATCTTTTAGTTCATTTTCTGTAGCTATCCATCCTGGTGCTATACAATTTACGTTTATATATGGTTTTAATTGTAATGCTAAATTATGAGTTAAAGAAATAATTCCTGCCTTTGATGCATCATAATCTAAACACATTGGAAAATATTTATCTATTCCATTAGTTGAAGATATATTTATAATTTTTCCATATTTATTCTTTAACATTATTTCTGATACATATTTTGATACTAAAAAAGTTCCAACCAAATTAACTTCTAAGGTTTTCATAAAATTTTCTTTTGTTTTATCACTAAATAAAGTATCAATTGATATACCAGCATTATTTATCAATACATCTATTTTAGAAAATTTACTTAATATTTTATTGATCATTTCTTTTATTTCTAACTCATTTGCTATATCAGCTTTTACTAGTAGAGTATTTACTCCATATTTTTTGCATTCTTCTTCTACTTTTATAGCTTTTTCATAACTTTTATTATAATGAATTATTACATCATAACTATTTTTAGCAAACATTATAGCAGTTGATGCTCCTATTCCAGTACCTGCTCCTGTTACTAATACTGTTTTATTCATAGTATCACTTCCTAAGAGTAATATAACATAATTTTGGATAAAAAAAAAGAGCAATTAAGCTCTTGATGAATATTTTCCATCTGCTGTTGTAACAAGTATTTTTTCTCCTTGTTCAATGAATAATGGAACTCTTACTAATAATCCAGTTTCTACATATGCATCTTTTTGAGCATTATTTGTAGTATTACCTTTTACAGCTGGTTCAGTTTGAGTTACAGTAAATTCAATTTTGTCTGGTAAATTTAATCCTAATAATTCACCTTCATATTGAACAACATCAACCATCATATTTTCAATTAGATAATATTTATCATCACCAACTTGATCAGCAGTTAATTCTAATTGTTCATATGATTCCATATTCATGAAATAGTACATATCTCCAGTATTGTATAAATATTGTACACTACTTCTTTTAATGTTTGCTTTTTCGAACTTAACATTTGTATTAAATGTTCTTTCTACTGTACCACCAGTTCTTAAATTTTTTAATTTAGTTTTCATAAAAGCAGAGCCTTTACCTGGTTTAACATGTAAGAATTCAACTACTTGATATAAATTTCCTTCAATGATTAATGTCATACCATTTTTGATATCATTTACTTCTATCATACTTTCCTCCTTCTAACAAAAATAGGAATTATTTCCTACTTATTTTTTTGATTTTTTTTAAACATTTTGATTTTTTTTGTTCAAGAGGTATAGAAATTCTATCAATATTTTGATTTGATTGAGATTTAATTAAATTAGAATAATCTATATCATCTTGAAATGGTCCATGAATTACAACTTTATTTTTCATATTTCACCAATTATTTTTCTTCTTTATGAGCAGTATGTTTACCACATTTTTTACAAAATTTGTTAATTTCTAAACGTTCAGTTGTATTTCTTTTATTTTTTTCAGTACGATAATTTTTTTCTTTACAACTAGTACATGCTAAAGTGATTCTTTCTCTAGCTTCTCCTTTTTTTGCCATGTAAAACTCCTCCTTTTTTTAAAGCATTATCAATATAATATCAAATAATATTTAAAAATGCAAAGTTTTTTAATATTTTTTAACATTAATTCATAAATATTATATCACATTAGTTATATAAATTAAAATATGCTTCGCTTACTTTTTTAGCAATTCTTCTATTTACATAACTTTGATCACCATTGCTATTTGGATATGCTACATCAGGTGAAACTACTGTAAATGTTACTGTAGGATTATTATATGGTGCATAACCAACAAAAGTGTTAGTTATAGTTTCTGTATCTATTAATCCATCTAAATTTGTATCTAAAAAACTTTGACTTGTTCCAGTTTTACCTGCTGGTAATCTTTTTAATAACATATATCCTGCTCCTGTACCTCCATATTCCATAACACTGATAAATCCTTTTCTAATTCTATCTAAATAACTATAATCTAGTTCTATTGTATTTAATACAGTTGTTTTATTTTCAAATATAGTTGCTTCATTGTTTTTTACTTCTTTTAACAAATATGGTTTTATTCTATAACCTGTAGCTATACTACCAACATATTGTGACAATTGTAATGGTGTATATGTATCATATTGTCCAATTGAAAAATCAAGTAATAATCCTCCATTATCATTTTTTCCTATTTGACCACTACTTTCTATAGGTAAATCTATTCCTGTTTTTACACCTAATCCAAACATATTAAAGGTTGTTCTATATTTTGTAAATGGAGTTTCATCTATTTTAAAAGGAGTATTATAATAGTAATTTAATCCTGCTACTTTCATTGCTGTATAAAATTGATATGTATTTGAAGAATATTTTAAAGCTTTAATATCGTCTAATGTTCCTAAATATTTCCAAGAACATTTAAGTGGTGTTGATGCTATTTTAACACACTTATCAATTCTTGTTTCACCAATTTTTAAACCACCATACAAGTACCCTGTAGCTTGTGATGCTCCCTTTATAACAGATCCTACAGTTACAGGAGAAGTGATATTTCCTACTGTATAGTCATAAAATTTGTAATTATCATTATCATATACTATTTGTTTTCCTGCCATTGCTAGTATTTCACCAGTATTTGGATTAGTTACTATTACAAAAGCTCTATTATAATAATCTGTATATTTTTCATTTTTAGCTTTTAAAATTTCTTCTTCTAAAATAGCTTCTATTTGTCTTTGTAATTCTATATCAATAGTTAGATATAAATCATTACCTTTACTTCCTTCTTCTATGAGTACCTTTTCTCCAAATTTATTTATTTCATATAAGTCTTTTTTACCTTTCAAATAATCGTCATACTCATATTCTAAGTAACTACTTCCTACTCTATCACTCAAACTATAACCTTTTTCTAAATAATAATCTTTTAATTCATAGGGAAGCCCACTACTACTAGTTACTGTTCCTAAAATTGATTTAAAAGTTGTTCCATACACATACTCTCTTTCCCAATCTAGTCTTGCTTCTACACCTTTTATATTAGAAATAGCAATAAGAGCATATTCTTCATCTGTTACATTTTTATTTTTAATTATTTTTTCCTCACTACTATATCCTTTATTCATTAAATAATATATGTAAGAGGCTTTTTTATCCTGTTCTGTCAAAGTATTTAATTCTTCTTCTGTTATTCTATCAAGTTTCATTTTTTCTATTTCGCTAGCAGTAATATGTCTAAACTTATATTCATTCCACTCTTCTTCGGTTATTTTATTATTACCATCTTTTTGATGTAATTTTAGCCAAAATGTTCTTAAATTTGAATCAGTAATATTATAATTTAAATCTATCATATTTGATAATTTATAAGAAATTTCTATTTCTTCCTTTGTTGTTGCATTTTGTTTTTTATATGATATTACTTTATTTGGTTTATTATCAACAATTATTCTTCCAAATCTATCATATATTCTTCCTCTTGGAGCAGTTGCTCCATAAACTTTTATATTTGTTAATTTATCTAATTTTAATTTATATTCATCGGTTGATAAAATTTGTACATAAAATAGTTTAATTATTAGTACTAAAAAAACTACAATAACTAGTATTAATAATACATTATATCTTTTTTTTATTATTGCTTCTCTGTATGGTTTAATTTGTTTCTTTTGCTTTTTTGTAGATTTCATTTACTTTATTATAATCAATTATTTTTAATATATTTTCTACATATGTATTACGATTATTTAAATAATCTAAATAATATGCATGTTCCCATAAATCTAGTGCAATAATAGGAGTATAACCATAACTATATGGTGTTTCCTGATTTGATAATAACATTATTTCTAATTTGTTATTTTTTAGTACTAGGAATGTATATCCTGAACCTACTACTTTTTTGGATTTTTCTATTAATTCTTTTTGAAAATTTTCAAAACTTCCAAAATCTTCTTTTATTTTATCTAATATTTCACCATTAGGTATTCCATTACCACCTAATATTTTAAAGTATAATTCATGGTTTAAAACTCCACCTAAGTTGTATAAAACATCATTTCTTTTTTCAAGTAGTATCGTATCTATGTTTTTAGCTAAATAAACTTTATCATAATTAGTATTTCCTAGTAAATTATTTAAATTTTTTAGATAATTTAAATAATGTTTATTATAGTGTACATATAATGTTTCATCACTTATAGTTGGTTCTAAAGTTTCATAATCTAAGTTTTCTCTTAAGTACATATTTACCTCCTTATATTATTTTACTTATTTTTAAATTTCTTATGCATATACTAGATTAGGTGATGTAATGAAAGAAATATTTATAAAAAAATATGTGGATATTTTAACCAAAGAAGATATTTTAAAATTTGCTTCTTTAAATGATGTTGAATTATCTAGTAATGAAGTGGATATTATCTATAGTGTCATTAAAAATGAGTGGAAAACTATTGTTTTTGATGATTATAAAATTATTTTAAATAAATACAAAAATAATTTCCCTGTGGAAAAGTTAAAAAAAATAGAAGAATTAATCCTTCTATATAAAAATAAATTTAATATGTAAGTCCTAGGACTTATTTTTTATTTCATTAATTAAATTTTCATTGAATTTTTTATTTTTTATCATTTGTATTTCTTCTTTATATGGTGCATAAACTCTTGATTTTGTATCACTATCTACAAATGGCGTTTCTAATATTTTAGGAATATTAGCAAGTAATGGATGGTATATAATTTTAATTAAATTATCAAAACCGATTGTTCCAAATCCAATATTTTCATGTCTATCCTTATGTGCTCCTATTACATTTTTACTATCATTTACATGAATACAAGCTAATTTATCTAATCCTATAATTTTGTCAAAATCACTTAAAACCTTATCAAAATCGTTTAAATCATATCCAGCATCATTTATATGACATGTATCTAAACAAACCTTTACATGACTATTATTACATCCATCGATAATTTCTTTAATTTGTTCAAAAGATGTAGCAAGTTCAGTACCTTTTCCAGCCATTGTTTCTAAACAAATATCTACGTTGTTATCATCTTCTAAAACATAATTTAAACTTTCTATTATGTTTTTTAAACCTTGTTCTACTCCTATTCCAACATGACTTCCTGGATGAAGTACTAATTTATTAAATCCTAATTCTTCTACTCGTTTTATTTCTTCTTTTAAAAAATGAATATTAAAATCCATGTTATTAGCATTAGCAAAATTAATAATATATGGAGCATGAATAATTACATTATTATAGTCTATTCCATTTTCCTCCATTAATTTTTTTCCTTCTTCTACTAATTCTAAATTTATTTTTTCTCTTTTTGTATTTTGTGGAGCACCTGTATAAAACATAAATGTATTAGCTCCATAACTTAAAGCTTGCTTTATACTTCCTACTATTTGATCATCTTTTTTAAAAGATACATGACTTCCTATAATTAATTTTTCCATAAAACTACCTCACAAAATAATTATAACATTTATAATTTAAGTTGTAAATTAAACTTTTTTTTAATTTTTTCAGGTTTTTTTGATAAAAGTTGCTATGTTATTATATGAAAGGAGGTAATTATGAGTTTTCATAGTTTAGACGATTTCAATGATTTTTTCTTAAATAGTGAAGAAACAGATGATGAAATTTTATTTGAATTAGATAGTATTCATTGTAAACTAGATATTTTAGCTAAAATGTTATTGTTAACTAATTTTGATGAAAAGATTAAATTATATAATCAGTTTTTCAAATAATTATTCTAAATCTTTTTTCTCAATGATGTATGTTTTTTTCTTAGTATAAAATGCATAAAATATGTTTTCTAATTTTATATTTTTCTTTTTTAGTAGATTTGATAGCCATACTTCATTTTTATTTATTTCTTTTAGGCTATTTAAATCAACTTTACCATCCAATATTATTGGTAGTGGATAATCTTTAGTATTTTGAAACACAGATAAATCTCCTGTTGTTTCTAGTACGGCATAATCTACATCTTCAATACTTTTTATTCCTTTATTTCTTAATTCTAAAACTAAATCATCTAGAGTATATCTTAATTTACTCATAACACTAAATCTAACCTTACCATTTTTAATAATTACACTAGGATGTCCATCTATAAATCTTCTTATTTTATTATTTTTTAAACTTATATAGCTTATAAACATTTCAGATGTTACTAAAACTAAAATAGGAATTATAGATACAAGTAATGATCTATCAGTTTCTTCGATTGAAAGAGCAGCTAATTCAGCTATTAAGATTGTGACTATTAAATCACTTATTCCTAGTTCGCTTACCTCTTTTTTGCCCATTATTCTATATACTAAAATAATAAATACATATAACATAAATGTTTTAAATATTAATATCAAGTACATTTTATCACCTATTTTATTATGTAGTTATGTATATTTTTTATTCAAAAAACATATTTTTATTTAGGTGATATTATGGATTATTTAAAGAAAATTGGTTTTGGTTTATTGTACACTGTCTCTATTATTATCGTTTTAACATTTTTAGTTACAATATTTAATTATATAGGTATTATTAAACATGGATTTTTAACTATTTTAGAAATCATTATTCCTTGTATTGGTTTCTTTATTGGTGGTTTTGAAATTGGGAAAAGAAGTAAACAAAAAGGTTGGTTAGAAGGTATAAAATTTTCAGGTATTTTACTCATTATAATATTCATTTTAAATTTAATATTTAAAAATAGTTTTGAAATTAAAAATATCTTGTATTATTTGATATTACTTACATTATCCACTACTGGTAGTATTATTGGTATTAATAAAAATAAATCATAATTTATTTAATTATTAAAAAATATCTCAAAAAAGAGATATTTTTAGTTTCCTTTATATTTATTTATAAATTCTTCTTTATATTCTAATAATCTATCTTCTTCAATAGCTGTTCTTAACTCTTCTACTAACTTAATTAAGAATCTAACATTATGAATTGATAGTAGTCGTGCTCCAAATGATTCATCACAAGTTATTAAGTGTCTTATATAAGCTTTTGTATAATTTTTACATGTATAACAATCACAAGTTTCTTCTAGTGGTGTGAAATCTTCTTTAAATTTAGCATTTCTTAAGTTTATCTTTCCAGTTCTTGTGAAAGCATTTCCATGACGAGCTATACGAGTTGGTAAAACACAATCAAACATATCTACCCCTCTTATAACACCTTCTATTATATCAATAGGATCTCCTACTCCCATTAAATATCTTGGCTTATCTTGTGGTAAATATGGGATAGCATAATCTATCATTTTATACATAGTTACCTTGTCTTCTCCAACACTTGTTCCACCAATTGAATATCCATCAAAATCCATCTTTACAGTTTCAATAGCACTATATTTTCTTAAATCTTCAAATTCTCCACCTTGTACTATTCCAAATAATGATTGCATTTCATTTGCATGAACATCTTTTCCTCTTTTTGCCCATCTTAGTGTTCTTTCTACACTATTTTTCATGTAATCGTATGTTACTGGATATGGTGGACATTCATCAAATGACATAGCTATATCACTATCTAGTTTGTTTTGTACCCTTATTGATTCTTCTGGTGTTAAGAATAATGGTTTTCCATCTAAATGACTTTTAAAATGAACTCCTTCTTCAGTTATATCTTTTTTCTTATTTTTAGCTAGTGAAAAGACTTGAAATCCACCTGAATCGGTAAGAATTGGTCCATCATAATTCATAAATTTATGTAGTCCACCAGCTTTTTCTACTATATCTGCACCTGGCTTTAGCCATAAATGATATGTATTTGAAAGTATTACTGCACTATGCATAGCTTTTAATTCTTCTGGTGATAAAGTTTTTACAGTGGCTAGTGTACCAACTGGCATAAACATTGGTGTATCATAACTACCATAGTTGGTATGAAGTATTCCTCTTCTTGCTTTTGTATTTTTTTCAGTTTTTAATAATTCATATTTTATTTTCATAACATCCCTCGGTATCAATTATACCAATTTTTTGGTAAATTACAAGGTTTATTTCATATAATATTTTAGGTGATTTTATGGGAATTATTAAAAGTACTACCAAAGAGAAAGAATTATTAGCTAGAATTATGAGAGCTGAAGCTATTGGTGAAGGTAATTTAGGTATGTTAATGGTTGGTAATGTTGTTGTTAATAGAGGAATTAGTGATTGTTTAACTTTTAAGAATGTTAATACTATTACTGATGTTATTTATCAACCTAATCAGTTTTCTGGCACCAGTAGTTCTTTGTTTTTTTCTAATCCTACTACAAAGGAAAAGAATTTAGCTGAAAGAGTTATTAGAGGAGAATATTTTCATCCTGCTACTAACGCCTTATGGTTTTATGCTCCTAGTGGTAGTGATACTTGTAAAGCTGTTTGGTATGATCAGGATTTAGCTGGTAGATATAAGAGTCATTGTTTTTATAAACCTGATCCTGGTGTTTGTAAAGCATTACATTAAAAAACTTTTCAAATTTGAAAAGTTTTTTTATATTATTAATGTTTGACCTATTGATAAGGTATTACTTGTTAGATTATTTTTTCTTTTTAGTTCATCTACGGTTGTATTGTATTTTCTAGCTATTGAATATAATGTGTCGCCACTTTTTACTGTGTAACTTGTTATAGTGGATTCCGAAGTAGGTATTTTTAGAGTTTGGCCAATACTTAGTAGGTTACTTGTTAAATTATTATATTTCATTAAATCATTTACCGTTGTATTATATTTTCTAGCTATTGAGTATAAACTATCGCCACTTTTTACAATATATGTTGTTTCTGATGGTGTTATAGTTTGTTTTGTTGGTATTTTTAATACTTGACCAATATTTAGTAAAGTTGTCCCTAGGTTGTTATATTCCATTAGTTCATTCATTGTTAGGCCATACCTTCTAACTATTGAATATAGATTGTCTCCTGATTTTACTGTATATAAAGTATAATCTTGTGATGGTGTTACTGTTTCTTTTGATGGTATTGTTAGTTTTTGACCTATTGATAAAGTGTTGCTTGTTAAATTGTTTGCTCTTTTTAGTTCATCAACTGTTATACCATACCTTTTAGCGATTGCCCATAATGAGTCGCCACTTTTTACTGTGTATACATTTTTGTCTTGTGAATATCCAATGTATTCTAAGATAGCATCTACTACTGCCTGTGTTAATGTTCTATAATCATTTTTTAGTTGATCTGGATCATCTAATGTACTATCTAGAAATCCATATTCAACTATGATTGCCTCTGTATTACCTGTGTTTCTATGTATAAAATAGTAGTCTTTTGAGGTATCACTTGGTAATCTTCTTTGGTATGCATCTCTTACATTTTGACCAACCTTTTCGAAATTAGCTAAAATTAAGTTGGATAATTTATTATTGTTACGAAGCGCATATATTACTTCAGCACCATCGCCACCTGGTGATAGTCAATGTGTAATGTTTTTATTATTTTTTTAATTTTTTTCTATTACTTTACCTATTTTTAATTTTAATAATCTACCCAATGGAATCATTATTAAACATTTTAGTATGATTAAAATCATTTTAAATGGCAACATCACTAAATTAAAAACAATTCTAATAAAAATTAATTCTTCAATTTTATATAAAATAATTCAAATTTGATTAAAAATACTTTAAATTTGCATGTCCACCATTTCAATTCATTATGTTTACCTAATAGATATAACAAAATTGTTACAATTATAGAAACTAAAGCAATTTGTTCTGATGATAAATTACTTATTATTTGAATAATGCTTTTCATAACACAGCCTACCACATATAAGGATGTTCAAAACAATAGTATGCATCATCTGAAGTTATATATGTATGATACTCTTTATAATCTATTGGTCTTGGTGGATATAAATTATCCTTTTCATACCAAAATGGCTGTTCATAACTATTATTAAATGAATCTTTAAATAGTATTGCTAATGTACAACTTATTGGATGACATACTTGTAAACCATCCAAATAATATACTCTTATTACTATAGTTTCACCTTTCATAATTTTTCTATCATAGCAATAGTTATAATCTACAATTTTTTCATCTACTACCATATCTAATAACTTATAATTTACTAAAGCATTATGATTTTTAAACGTAGCGCATATATCAAGTTCATTGATATCTGATTTACCAACGTTTTTTATTATAAACTCTTTATATTTATGTTTAGTTCTATTTTTTATATCTTTTGGATATACTATTTCAAAATTTTTAAATCCATTGGCGTAATCCACATTAAAAGGTGTTAAAAAAACTTCTATATCAGGTTTATTATTACTATTATCATTTACACTAATTATTTTTAATTCAGCTTTATTTTCGTACTGACGTCTTTTCTCTTTTAATAATTCCTCTTTTTTTCTTTCTTTTCTATCTTTAGAACTAACATAAATCGTTGTAAATGAAGTTATAATAGATCCAATAATTACACCTATTATCGTAGTTAAAAAACTATTACCATTAATATAATCAAATACTGCTTTCATTTTTACCTCCTGATCATTATTTCTATAAGTAGTTTATCTATTTCTATGTTTACTTTGCTCCAATTGGAACAAAGTCTTTAAATATTATTTAATATACTAAATTTGTAAATTATTTCAATGTTTTTATCTTTATCTATGACTATTTTATCAATAATAGTTTGCATTAATTCTCTAGTGGGATTTTCAATATCAATTAAAGATTTTATTTTATCCTCATATTCTTTTAAATCATCGGCCTTATTTTTAATTACCTTTGTATCTGCCCTTAATTTATTTATTTCACTACGTAATTTAGTTAGTAAAACTTCTGTATCATTGGCTATTCTTTTATACATTTCATCTGATACTAAACCTTTAAACTTATCTTCATAAAGCATATCCAATTTACTTAGATATTCTTTTTCTTTATTCTGTAACTCAGTTATTTTTTTCTTTAACTTAGGATCATTTCTTTTCTTGTTATCAATCTCGCTTGCTATATCAGATATATTAATAGCATCTAAATATTGTTTACAAGTACTCTTAATAACATCCAATAAGGCATGTTCTAATTTATCATAAGGCATAAAATGTGGATAACACATTTTTCTTTTTGGAT
>CAKOWF010000005.1 GCA_934122215.1 uncultured Bacilli bacterium
TTAAATATATGTTTCTAAAATATAAAAATGCTTGTTTGAAGTGTAAATTAATATTTGATAAATTGAACTTGAAAGGAGTTCATTATGAATCAAACAAATAAAAAATTCTATACTTGTAAATATGATAAGGCATTTAAGGAAATAATGATGAAAGAAGAAAATTTTAATATATTAAAAAGTGTATTAGAGGTAATACTAGATATGAAAATAAATAAAATAGAATTACAACCATTAAATTTACTAAATAATAATATCTATTTAAAAGGAAAAGAAGTAGATTTATTAGTAACAACAGATATAGGAAAAATAGAAGTAGAAGTAAATACATATTATGAAGATTATGTAAGACCGAGGAACTTTTGTTATATAAGTAATATATATATAAATCAAATATCAGTAGGAGAAACATATAGTGAAGAAATAGAAGTAATCCAAATAAATTTAAACTATAATAGTAAAGATGAAGAAGTAAAAAGAGTATATAAAGTAATGGATGAAAGTAAAAAAGAATATATAAAAAATTTCAGAATATATGAAATAAATATGGATAAGTATAAAGAAATGTGGTATGATAAAAATGAAATAGAGATAAATAAATATAAATATTTAATAATGTTAGATATGGATATGAAAAGGTTAAAAAATTTACCAAAAGATAAGGTGGTAGAAGAATATATGGAGAAGATAGAAAAATTAAATCAAGATCCAATATTTATAAATTGGATAACAAAAGAAGAAGATGAAAGAAAAATAAAAAATACCCAAATATCTTTAGCATATAATAATGGATTAAATGATGGAATATCAGAAGGAATATCGCAAGGTATATCAGAAGGAATATCACAAGGAATAGATTTTGGAATGAAAAAAATAATAAATGAAATGATAAAAAATGGAATGACAATAGAACAAATTTCAAAAATGATTAATATGGAGATAGAAGAAATCAATAAAATAATTAAATAAAGATACTTGAAAAAGTATCCTTTTTTGATATACTTATATTAAGTGATACTATGAAAAAGATAATAACTATAACTATTTTAATAATAACAATAATATTTATAATATTATATTTTAATTATGATTTAGAAATTGAATCAATTAGACAATTAAATTTTAATAATGAAACTAATGAATTAACAATAGAAATAATAAAAAAAAATAACATATTTAATAAAAAGTATAAATGTATTCTGTATAATGAAAAAAACAATGTATCAGTAGATGGTAATAATAAATGTACAATAACATTTAAAGTAGGAGAAAATTATAATTTAATATTAAAAGATAAATTAAAAGAAAGTAAAATCTATAATGTTACTGATTATTTAGAAAATAATTTAGAGTTCAAATTCAAATATGAAACAATATATATGTCATTATATGAAACTAAAAAGATAGAATATGAATATAAAAATATAGATAATAAGAATATTGAATTTTATATAAAAGATGATATATTAAGTATAAATAATGATGAAATAACAGCACAAAAAGTAGGAGAAACAAAAATATATAAAGATGAAAATACATATTTGAATGTTGTTGTAACAGACTTGATAAAATTACCAATTATACAAAATAAACAATATATTCCTTGTAATAGATATACAAATGAAGAAAATATACTGATAGATAAAATGTTGAAATATAATGTAGAAGAAGTCGGTTATCAAACAAGGGCAGGAGTAGTAGCTGCTGCTAGATTTTTAACACTAAAATTTCCATATAAAATACCATATTTTTATGAAAATGGAAGAATAAGTGGTACAGGTGTTAACTTTGCCGATGGAGAAGGAAGATATTATCATAAAGGATTATATTTAAGTGATATAAAAAAACAAGAACTAATAGCTATAATAAGTGGACCTTCAAGTTGGGGATGCCCATTAACAAATTGGGAAGATGATCCAGATTATGGCTATGAATGGGGTAAAAAGATGCCTAACGGATTAGATTGTTCAGGATTTGTAACGTGGGCTTTATATAATGGAGGATTTGATCCTGGAGATAGAGGAGCTGGAGAATCAGAATATACATATCAAGTAACAGATTTAGGTAATTTCAAACCTATAACAAATGAACTAATAAATTCGAATATTATAAAAGCAGGTGATATATTTAATTATTGGGGTCATGTCGCTTTAATAATAGGAATAGATGAAGAAAATTATTATGTAGCAGAATCATTACAAAACTTTTATGGACTAGTAGTTAGGACATATAAAAAATCAAAAATAAAAAATACATTTAAATATGTTGTACTAATGGATGAATACTATAAAAATGATGGAAATTATACAATGTATTGGTAATAATTAAAAAAGTATGTTATTATTAATGTAGAAAGGAGTTCGTTATATGAAAAAAGTTTTAGGGTTATCATTAATATCTTTATTAGTATTAACTGGTTGTGAAAAATCAGTTGTATGTAAAGGAACAGTAGAAGAAGATGGTATAAATGCTAATATTGAAGTAAAAGGAATTTTAGAAAATGATAAAATTTCAAAAGCTTCAGCTACAATGACATTTAGTGATGAAACAGCATCACAATCTATATGTGGTATGTTAGCGCTTGTAAATTCATTTGCTACAGATTCAGAAAAAATTAATTATGAATGTAATGGAAAAACTGTTAAATTAGACAATTACTTACAAATGGCTTCTGAAGAAGAAAAGAAAGATTCTTATACTAAAGATGAATTTATTAAACTAATGGAAGAAGAAAAATTAACTTGTAAATAGTCTTAATGACTATTTTTCTTTTTAATTAATATTCTCTTTCAAAAGAAGTCTATTTTTAGTATAATGGTAATAGGTGGTAGTATGGAAGCAAACTTAGAAAAATTATTAAATAAAATTAATATAGATAAAAATAAATATAACTATTTTAAAAATGGTAAATTAATAAAAATAATAGGTAATAAAGAAAAAACAAAATATGAATTTATAATAGAAAATAACATTTTACCACTAGAAATATATTTAGAGGTATCAGATTTATTAAAAAAAACATTTAATATAACAGAATCAATTTTAATAATAAATTCAAATAGCAATGATGATAATTTTGTATATTATTATAGGTACTTTATAGAAAAATATTCAGAAAATTCACCATTGTTAAGAATGTTTCTAGACTCAAAATTAGAACTAAATGATAAATATAATATTATATTAAGTAATAAAGCTGAAGTACTAAAATTTAATACAATTAAAGAAAAATTACAAAAAGATTTAAATAATGCCGGGTATAAATGTGAAATAAATGTAATAATTGATGGTGAAGAAGAAAAAAAAATAATTGAAGAAATAAAAGAAGACTTAAAAGTAGAAGTAGTAGAACAACCAAAAGCAGAAGTAAAAGAAGAAAAACCATCAAACAAATATAAAGCAAATTATGAACCTAAACCACTTATACAAGATCCAAATGATGAAGATGTAATTGTAGGAAAAAGAATAGAAGAAAGTATAAGTAGATTAGATATGTTATCCTTACCAGGAGGATCTATAGTAATAGAAGCATATATATTTGGAAAAGATGTAAGAGAAGCAAAATCAGGACTAAAAATAATGTCACTTAAAATAAGTGATAATACAGATAGTATATATGGTACTTTATTTATAAGAGATCCTGAAGAATTCAAAATAATAGATAAAAAAATAAAAGTAGGAAATTGGTATAAAATAAGAGCTAAAGTAAAAGATAAAGATCAATATTCACAAGATATTTCATTATTAATAAATGACATAAATGTTTCCAAAAAAGTATTTGAAAAAATAATAGACGATGCCCCAGTAAAAAGAGTAGAATTACATGCACATACAATGATGAGTCAAATGGATGGAGTAACAAAATTAGATCTAGGAAAACATACATGTGAATTAGTAGAAGAAACAATTCGTATGGGATATAAGGGAGTGGCTATAACAGATCATAGTGGTTGTCAAGCATTTCCAATATCATTTGGAATAATAAAAAATCATAATAAAAATATTAGAAAAGGTATTAAATCTAAAATAGAAGAATTAGAAAATAAACTAAATGAAGAAATAGACGAAAATACTAAAAAAGAACTAACAGAAGAATTAAATAAACAAAAAGAATTAGAAAAAAATCCACCTATATTTAAAGGTCTATATGGTACAGAATTAACGCTAGTAGATGATACAGTAAATATTGTAATTAGACCAAGTGAAGAAGATTTAATAAATAGTGAATATGTAGTATTTGATACTGAAACAACAGGTTTTAATGCTGGTGGAGCAGATCAAATGATTGAAATTGGTGCTGTTAAAATAAAAGATGGAGAAATAACAGGTAGATTTGATGAATTAATTGATCCAAAAAGACATATTCCAGATAAAATAACAGAATTAACTTGTATTACTGATGAAATGGTAAAAGGTAAAGATGATGAAGAAACTGTAACAAAGAGATTTATAGAATGGGTAGGAAATTTACCTATGGTAGCTCATAATGCTAAATTCGATATTTCATTTATTGAAATGGCAATGAAAAAATATAATCTAGGTGAATTTAAAAATACAGTTATTGATACATTAGAATTATCAAGAACATTAGATCAAGGATATGCAAGACATAGTTTATCAGCATTAGTAAAAAGATATAATGTTCCTTGGGAAGAAGATGCTCACCATAGAGCAGACTATGATGCAGAAGGAACAGCATATGTATTTGCCAAAATGTTAAAAAAATTAGAATCACAAAAATTCGAAAAAATAAAAGACTTAGAAAACCTAGTATCAAAAGATGAAATATATAAATTTGGTCGTACATATCACTTTAATGCAATAGCACTAAATAAAAAAGGTTTAAAAAATTTATTTGAAATAATCTCTTTAGCAAACACTGTATATATATATAAAACTCCAAGAATATTAAGAAGTAAACTTCAAGAATTAAGAGAAGGACTATTAATAGGAAGTGGTTGTTATGAATCAGAAGTATTTACTGAAGCAAGAAGTAAAGAAGGCCAAGAATTAACAAACATAATTAATTTCTATGACTATGTAGAAGTACAACCCCCAGAAGTATATGATCATTTATTACAATTAGGTGATTTTAAAGATAAAACAGAACTACAAAATCATATCAAAAAGATAATAGAAGCAACTGAATCAGCAGGTAAAATCATAGTGGCAACAGGAGATGTTCATCATTTTAAAAGAGATGATAAGATATATAGACAAATTATTGTAAATCAAAAAGTACCAGGAGGAGGACGACACCCACTTGCTAAAAATGGTATAAAAGAAATTCCATCACAACATTTTAGAACAACAAGAGAAATGTTAGAAAACTTTAGTTTTTTAGGAACAGATTTAGCTTATAAAATTGTAGTAGAAAATACTAATAAAATAGCAGACATGGTAGAAGAAATAGAAGTAATTCCAGACACTGGTGGAACACCATTCTCTCCACGTGTAAAAAGTGATGATGGATTATGCTATCTAGATTGTCCAAGAGTAGTAACAGACTTAGTATATGATAAAGCAAAATATTGGTATGGTGAACCATTACCTTATTCAATAGAAGAAAGAATTGCTACTGAATTGTATGGTGATATTGTATTAAATACTATAAAAGAAGAATTGAAAGATAAACCTGTAAATGATTTAGAAAAAGAAGCTTTTAAAGAATTACATGAAGTAATAGTTAAAGGATTTGATTCTGTAAAAGAATTATTAATAAAACATATGAAAAAAGAAGAACCAGAACTATCAGATGATGAAATAAATAAAAAATTAAAAAAATCATTAGGTGGTGTAATAGGAGCAGGATTTGATCCAATATATTTAATAGCTCAAAGATTAGTTAAGCACTCTAATGATGAAGGATTCTTAGTTGGTTCCCGTGGATCAGTAGGATCAAGCTTTGTAGCTACTTTAATGGGAATAACAGAAGTAAATCCATTACCAGCTCACTATAGATGTAGTAAATGCAAAATAAGTATTTTTGAAGAAAATGGTAAACCTTTAGGAGAAAATTATTCATGTGGATTTGATTTACCAGATAAAATGTGTCCTAATTGTAATATACCATTAATTAAAGATGGACAAGATATGCCATTTGCAACTTTCCTAGGATTTAATGCTGATAAGGTACCGGATATAGACTTAAACTTCTCTGATTTAAATCAAGCAAGTACCCATGCATATACGAAAGTACTATTTGGGGCTGATAATGTATATAGAGCAGGAACGATTGGTACAGTAGCAGATAAAACAGCATTTGGTTTTGTAAAAGGGTATTGTGAAGACAAAAATATTGTAATGCGTACAGCTGAAGTAGAAAGATTAGCACTTGGATGTACAGGTGTAAAAAGAACTACAGGTCAACATCCAGGTGGAATAGTAGTTATACCAGATTATATGAATTGTTTTGACTTTACACCATTTCAATTTCCAGCAGAAGATCCAACTTCTCCATGGAGAACAACTCACTTTGATTATCACTCAATTGAAGAGTGTGTATTAAAACTAGATATATTAGGTCACTCTGATCCTACACAATTAAGATTAATTCAATTACAATCTGGAACAGATATTATGAAAGTTCCAATGGATGATAAAGAAACAATGAGTATATTTACATCAACAAAAGCTTTAGGAGTAACTAAAGAACAAATATTATGTAATACTGGTACATTAGGAATTCCTGAATTTGGTACACCATTTACTATTAAGCTAGTAGAAGATACAAAACCAACAACTTTTGCCGAATTGGTTAAAATATCAGGTTTATCACATGGTACTGATGTTTGGTTAGGAAATGCTCAAGAATTAATTCAAAATAATATTGTTCCATTTAAAGAAACTATAGGATGTCGTGATGATATAATGGTTTATTTAATGTATCGTGGTCTTGCTCCTATTAAAGCATTTAAAATAATGGAATTCGTTCGTAAAGGAAAAGCAAGTAAAGACCCTGAAACTTGGAAAGAACATGTAAAAACAATGGAAGAAGCTAATATTCCAAAATGGTTTATAGATTCATGTCAAAAAATAAAGTACATGTTCCCAAAAGCTCATGCAGCAGCATATGTAATAAGTGCATTTAGAATAGCTTGGTACAAAGTTCATATGCCAGTATATTTTTATGCATCATGGTTTTCATCAAAAGCAACAGATGTAGATGTTGAAGTAATGATTAAGGGATATGATGCTATTAAAAATAAAATAATTGAAATTCAAAATAAGGGATACGATGCTACTAATAAAGAATTAGGTCAACTAGAAAGTTTAAAAGTAGCATTAGAAGCAACTGCTAGAGGTATTAAATTTGTTAATATAGATTTATATAAAAGCGAAGCAAAAGATTGGCTTGTAAAAAATAATAATGAAATATATCCACCATTCAATTCTATTGATGGATTAGGAGAAGCAGTAGCACAAGCTATAGTTGATGAAAGAACTAAAAAAGAATTTTTAAGTATTGAAGATGCTTGGAAAAGAAGTAAAATATCAGCTACATTAGTTGAAAAAATGAGATTAATGGGAATATTTGATGGAATGGATGAATCAAGTCAATTAAGTTTATTTTAAAATATAAAAAATATAAAAATAGGAATTATTCCTATTTTTATATTGACTTTAATTATAAAAAAATATAGAATTAATATGTAAGGAGTACCTTTATGAATTATTCAAAACAAAGAGAAGTAATACTTAATTATATTAATAATTGCCATTTACACCCATCTGCTGATAAGGTATATGAAGAAGTAAAGAAAACTTTACCAAATATTTCATTTTCTACAGTTTATCGAAATTTAAATCAATTAACTGAACAAAGGAAAATAAAAAAAATTAGTTTGGATGGAGATAAATATATTTATGATAATGTCAAAAAAGATCATGCACATTTTTATTGTGTAAGATGTGGAATGTTAGAAGATATTCAAATAAATGACAATATAGAATTTAATATAGATTATGAAATACAAAGTATTGAATTAGTTGTTAAAGGTATTTGCAAAAGATGTAAGGAGAGATAATATGGAATTAAAAGGAACAAAAACAGAACAAAATTTAATGACAGCATTTGCTGGAGAATCACAAGCAAGAAATAAATATACATACTTTGCTAGCAAAGCTAAAAAAGAAGGTTATGAACAAATAGCTGCTATATTTGAAGAAACTGCTGGTAATGAAAAAGAACATGCTAAGATGTGGTTTAAATTATTACAGGGTGGAGAAATAAAAAGCACACGAGAAAATCTATTACAAGCTGCAGAAGGAGAAAACTATGAATGGACAGATATGTATGATTCTTTTGCTAAGGAAGCTAAAGAAGAAGGATTTGACCATATAGCTTATCTTTTTGAAGAAGTTGGAAAAATTGAGAAAGCTCATGAAGAAAGATATAGAAAGTTATTAGATAATTTAGAAAATGGAAAAGTATTTGTAAAAGCAGAACAAAAAATGTGGATCTGCCGTAACTGTGGACATATACACTATGGAGAAAAAGCACCACTTGTTTGTCCTGTATGTAATCATCCACAAAGTTATTTTGAAGTAAAAAGTGAAAATTACTAAAATATATTAGTAAATAAAAAGATAAAGTAATATAATGAAAGCAATAATTTAAGTTATTGTTTTCTTTTATAAAAAAAACTTGCAATATTTAACTATCTATATTATAATTATGCAGGTAAAGGAATATATTATGTCAAAAGTGAAATTAAAAATAAAATTAAATGAATATGAAGATATTATAGATGGTATATTTATTAACAATAAAATTAAATTTTTACTTGATAAAAAATTAGTAACAATTAGTATTAATGATAATAATATAATTATGGAAAGAAAACATAATGATAATGAATATACATATATTTGTTTTGATAAAATAAATCCTGAAGCTTATTATTTTTACAACAATAAGTATCCATTAAATATAAAAGTAATAAATATTAAAAAAAGTAATAATATTATTGAAGTAAAATATAAAATAGAAAATGATATATTTGAATTTAAATTAGAATATGAAGGAAGTGAATTATGATTCTAGAAATATTAAATAATATATTTAAAAATGTCCTAAAAGAACTTAACTTAGACATAGATGTTAATGTCATTAAATCAAATAGGCCTGAATTATGTGATTATCAATTTGATGGAGTATTTAAACTAGCAAGTATAAATCATGAAAACCCTATAATAATTGGGGAAAAAATAGTAAATAAACTTCAACAATTAGATAATTATGATGACTATTTTAAAAAAGTAGAGTTTGTAAAACCAGGTTTTATAAATATAACTATATCAGATAAATTAATAAATAATTTATTATTAAAAATAAATAACAAAGAACATTTTGGTATGAAAAAGCCAGAAAAGGTAGAAACTTTCTTTTTAGACTATGGTGGATATAATATAGCAAAACCATTACATATAGGTCATTTAAGACCTACAATAATTGGTGAATCAATAAAAAGAATTATTAAATTTATGGGTCATAATACTATATCAGATGTTCATTTAGGTGATTATGGCTTACAAATGGGTCAAGTAATATATGGAATAAAAAGAGATAATTTAACAATAGAAGAGATAAATATTGATTATTTAAATAAAATATATCCAGAAATTAGTTCACTATGTAAAGAAAATGAACAAATCAAAGAAGAATGTTCTAAAATAACAAAGGAATTACAAGATAATAATCCAGAATATGTAAAAATATGGAATAAAATAGTTGAAGTTTCAATAAAAGATGCTAAAAAAATATGTGATTATTTATCAGTTTCATTTGATTTATGGCAAGGTGAAAGTGATGCTTGTAATTATTTAGAAAAAGTTGAAGAAATATTAAAAGAAAAAAAATTACTTGTACAAAGTGAAGGAGCATTAGTAGTTAATGTAAAAAGAGAAGAAGACAATAAACCTATGCCTCCAATGATGTTTAAAAAAAGTAATGGGGCTTATGTATATGACTCAACTGATTTAGCAACTATTTATGAACGTATGATAAAATATCATCCTGATCATATTATATATGTTACAGATTTTAGGCAAAATTTACACTTTGAACAAGTATTTAGAACAAGTGAATTAGCAGGATTTTTACCATATAAATCATTAGAACATGCATATAATGGAACAATTAATGGCAGTGATGGAAAGCCTTTTAAAACAAGGCAAGGAAATGCACCAAAGCTAAGTGAATTATTTAATGAAGTAAAAGAAACATTTGTAAATATGAAAGAAACAAATAAAGAAATGTCAGAAAGTGATATTGATATTATTGTAAATTCTATTATTAAATTTGCCGATTTACAAAATAATAGAGAAAAAGATTACATTTTTGATATAGCAAAATTTTCAAATGTAGTAGGAAAAACAGGACCATATGTTTTATACACTTATGTTAGAACAAATAAAATGTTAAATTGTGAAGGATATTTAACTGATACAGTTTATAATGATTTTGATAGAAATTTAAGAAAGAAAATTATAGAATTTGATTTAGAAGTAGAAAAAGCTTTTAAAGATAGAATGCCACATCATATAGCCGATTATATATATGATTTATGTCTTACTATGAATACTTTCTATCAAAATAATCATATTAATAATTTAGAAGATGAAAATAAAAAAAATAGCTGGATTTATATATTAAATACTGCTAATAAAATATTAAAAGAAATGTTATATCTACTTATGATAGATATTCCAACTGTTATGTAAGGAGAATTTTATGAAACTAAAAGATATGCCAATAGAAGAATTGGAACTATTAAGTTATACAGATATTACTTATAAAATACTAAAAGAAAATAAAAAATCTATGACAACAGCAGCTTTATTTAGAGAAATCTGTGAATTATTAGAATTAAGTGATAGCGATTTTGATTCTAAAATAGGAGATTATTATACTTCATTGACTTTGGATAAAAGATTTGTTTTACTTAAAAATAATGAATGGGATGTTAGAGATAATCATTCAGTAGAAATAATTATCGATGATGATGAAGATGAAGAAGTAGAAGAATCTGAAGAAGAAAATGAAGAAACAGAAGAATCAGAAGAAGATATCATAGACGATGATACATTAGATGATGATTTAGATGATGATATGGATGATTTATCTATTATAGATGAAGAAGAAGTAGAAGAATAATATATTCAAAATAGTTTATATTAATACTGGTGATAAAACATGTATTATGCAAACTATTTTTTTATTTTCTCTTTATTAGGTCATTTTATTGAATCTTTTTTTTATAAATCAGGTGATGGTGGAATATTATATGGTCCATATACACCTGTATATGGAATTGGTGTATGTATAATTGTATTTATGACAAATCTTATAAATAAAAAAAATATTAAATTAAAACCATTTTATATATTTTTAACAGGATTTATTATATTAAGTTTTGTTGAATTTATCTGTGGAATTATAATAGAAAAAATATTTAAAGTTGTATTTTGGAATTATAGTGATATGAAATTTCATATAGGTAATTATATATCATTAGAAATGGCTATTATATGGGGAATATCATCATTAGTAGTATCATATTTAATTAAACCGTTTTTTGATAAATGGATAAAAAAAATACCCAAATGTATTACATGGATATTAATAATATTATTTGTAATTGATTGTTTAATTACTTTTTTCACTAAAGTATTCTTCTAATGATAGTTTATTTTCATAAATATATTTTGCTACTTCTTTTCCAACATATCTGTAATGCCATGGTTCATACTTAAAACCTGTTATATTTTCTTTATATTCAGGATATCTTAGAATAAATCCATACTTATAAGCATTATTTTTCATCCATTCAAATTCTTTACTTTCAGCAAATAAATTATAATCATTATTTGAACCCATAACATCAATTGATAGTCCTGTTTGATGTTCAGAATGTCCTGGTTTTGCACTACATTTTAAAGCATATTTTACTCCTTTATCATGGACATATCCTTCAAATAGTTTTTTTTGATAATCATAATCTCGATAAGCAGATACTATAACTATTTTATAATCTTTTTTTAAAGCATCTTCAAATAAATTTTTAAAATTTTCTAACACTTCTTTTCTAACTTTTTTTCCATTATAAGCCATATTGTTTGGAATTTCTACTAAATCAGCAGGTACATATATAGCAGGTAATTTATTATTTTTATTTACTAAAACTAAGATATTATCGGGATTTTTAATTAATTTTACATTTTTATAAAATTTTTTTTGATTAATTTTAATAGTAATTAACGAACAAGTAATTAATAAAATAATTAAGATAATAAATACTATGTTTTTCATAACTTCACCACTATAAAATATTCATTTTTTTAATAATTATTACATAATTCGACAAATATTGACATAAAAAAAATGTATTATATTGTCGAGAGGTGATAATATGAATTTATTTGATTCAATCTTAATTTCAATGGTTTTAGCAATATTTCCATTTACAATATATTTTTTATATTTAATATATGCAAAAACTTTACAAATAGAAAAGAGTAATATAATATTAGATTTTGTTATATTTAGCTCTTGTTATTTAATTTTAAAATACAACTTTAATTACATGATTGCTCTTATTTTAATAAATGTTCCACTTGTAGTGGCTTATTATGGTGACAGAAAATTTTCAATATTTGCCATATCAATTTTATCAATATATTGTTATCATAATTATTTTAATATAGATTTTATATTTTTGATAGCTGAATATTCTATTTATTATTCATTATATATGTTAGATAATAAAAAGTTCTTTGACATTTTTATTATAATAAAGTTTTTACTTTTGACATTTTTATCATTTCAATTTAAACAAACAATTTTAATTAATATAGTATTATTTGTAATAATAAAATTTCTTTTATATTTATTTAAAAGAATAGAGCAGATAATATTATTACATAAAGCATTAATCGAAACAAATGAAAATAGCAAAATGTATGAATCCTTATTTAAAATAACACATGAAATTAAAAATCCAATTGCTGTTATAAAAGGATATTTGGATATGTATGATGAAAATAATGAAAATTGTAAAAAGTATATACCAATAATAAAAGGTGAAACAAATAGAGTACTTGTTTTGTTGGAAGATTTTTTATCAATAAATAGATTGAAAATAAATATAGATATTATCGATATTTCATTATTGATAGAAGAAGTGATAACTAATTTTGAACCATTACTACAAAGCAAACATATAAAAGTAAACTTTAATCAAGATGAAATATATATAGAAGCGGATTATGAAAGATTAAAACAGGTTTTTATAAATTTAATAAAAAATAGTATAGAAGCCATTAATGATAATGGAATAATAGATATATTTATAACTTTAAAAAATAAATATATAATCATAAATGTTAAAGATAATGGTATAGGAATGACAAAAGAAGAGATAGAAAAATTGAATTATCCTTTTTATACAACTAAACAAAATGGTACTGGATTAGGTTTGTATTTATCAAAAGAAATAATTAAAAAACACAATGGAACTATGAATTTTGAATCAATAGATGGAATGAATATTAGTATTAAATTACCTTATGATGCTAGATTAAATTAAAAAAAAATAGTATAATACTATTAGGGTGATAATATGAAAAAGGTGACTATTCTAGCACTTCATTTAGGATATGGTGGCATAGAAAAATGTATTACTTATTTAGCAAATTCATTATGCAATGAATATAATGTAGAAATTATATCAACATATAAACTAGATAATTCACCAGTTTTTCCTTTAAATGAAAAAATAAAAGTAAAATATTTATTACCAGGAGATATAGTTAAAAAAGTAGAAAAATACAAAATAGATTTAAGACAATTTCATTTTATTAGTTTAATTAAAAATATTTTTAATGATTATATAAGAAAAAATAATATAAAAGAATTATTTAGTGATATTAAGCTAAGCTATAAAAATATTAAAGCCCGTAAAAAAAAGATGATAGATGCAATAAGAAAATGTGATAGTGATATAATCATATCAACTAGAGATATTCATAATAATTGGTTAGGCAAATATGGTAAAAGTAAATTGAAGATTGGATGGGAACATAATTATCATAATAACAACAATAAGTATATTAATAAAGTTGTTTCCTCTATTAAAAATTTAGATTATTTTGTTTTAGTAACAAAAGAACAAAAAGATTTTTATCAAAAATTAACTAAAACTAAATGTATTTATATACCAAATGGAATTGAAGTTAAAGATAATAGATTTGCAGAACTAGATAATAATAATTTGATTTCAATAGGAAGATTATCAAAAGAAAAAGGGTTTATTGATTTAATAGATATTATATCATATGTAAAAGAGGTATATCCTAATGTAAAACTTAATTTAATTGGTGATGGACCTGAAAGAGAAAGAATAGAAAAACATGTAAAACTTTTAGGATTAGAAAATAATGTTGTATTACAGGGCTATAAAAATACAGGTGAAATAAATGAGTTATTACTTGATAGTTCTATTTATGTAATGACATCTTTTTCAGAATCATTTGGATTAGTATTATTAGAAGCTGCGCAATTTAGAATACCGCTTGTTGCATTTAAAAATAGTGGTTCTAATGAAATAATAAGTAACAATTGGGATGGATACTTAATAGAAAATAGAAACAAAGAAATGATGGCAAAAAAAATAATAGAACTACTTAAAAATAAAAATAGAAGAATAATAATGGGAAACAATGCTTATAAAAAATGTATGAAATATGAATTGAGTAATATAACTAAAGAGTGGAAAAAATTGATAGAAAGATGATAAAATGGAAGAACTAATTCATAATATTATAGTATGGATTCAGAATTTTGTTTTAAATAATAATATATTTGTTAGTTTATTTATTGGTTCATTTATAGTTGTATTAGAATCAATTTTACCTTTTTTACCATTAGCTGTTTTTATAGCAATCAATATTATTGCTTTTGGTTCTACTATCGGATTTATTTTATCATATATATCAACAATTATTGGCTGTACAATTAGTTTTTATATGGTAAGAAGTTTGAAAAAATATAATAATTCAGAATTTATTGAAAAATTAATTACTAAATTTGAATCTTTAAAGTTTAGTAATTTGGTTATTATTACAGCAATTCCATTCACACCAGCTTTTTCTATCAATATAGCTGCAGGTTTATCTAAAATGGAATATAAGAAATTTTTATGTATTTTATTAATATCTAAATTATCAACAATATATTTTTGGGGTTTTATAGGAACAACTTTACTAGAAAGTATTACTGATGTAGTGGTAATATCTAAAATATTAGTTCTGCTTTTAGCAACTTTTATTCTTTCAAAACTGGTTATGAAACATTTTGATATATATTAGGAGGAATTATGGAGTATTTAATAGTAATTTTATTAATAGTGATTTTAATTTTAGTTATATTATCTTTGTCAAAAAATATAAATGAATCTAATATAACTGAAAGACTTGGAAAATTAGAAACAAATATGATTAAAGAAGTGAGTGAATTTAAAGGGGATATCAATAAAGATTTAAATGAAAATTTTATTAAAGTTAATGATAAATTAGAAGAAAGGTTAAGACTAATTAATGATGCTGTTAATGAAAGATTGGATCAAAACTTTGAAAAAACAAATAAAACATTTAATTCTATATTAGAGAGAATTTCAAAAATAGATGAAGCACAAAAGAAAATAGATAGTTTGTCTAATGATATTGTTTCATTACAAGGAGTATTAACGGACAAAAAAACAAGAGGAATATTTGGTGAAGTTAATTTACAAAATATTATGTCAAATGTATTTGGAGATAATAGCAGGGTATATAAAATGCAAGAAAAAATGCCTAATGGAACAATAGTTGACTGTGCCTTGTATGCCCCAGAACCATTAGGGTTAGTGGGAATAGATTCTAAATTTCCACTTGAAAACTATCGAAATATGGTAGATAGAAATAATGATATAAAAACAAGAGAAGAATCAGTTAAATTATTTAAATTAGATATGAAAAAGCATATTGATGCTATAGCAGATAAATATATTATTCCTGGTGTTACTAGTGATCAAGCTATATTATTTTTACCAGCTGAAGCTATATTTGCTGAATTAAATGCATATCATACTGATATTATCGATTATGCATACAAAAGAAGAGTTTGGATCACAAGTCCTACTACATTAATGAGTACATTGACTACAATTCAAGTGATAATGAAAAATATTGAAAGAGATAAGTATGCATCTATTATCCATAATGAATTGAAACTATTGGATATAGAATTCAAAAGATATAAAGATAGATGGGATAAATTAGCTCATAATATTGATAATGTATCTAAAGATGTAAAGGATATTTATACAACTACTGATAAAATAAGTAAAAGATTTGATTCCATTAATCAAGTGGAGGTTGAAAAAATTACTTATGAAGAATAGCCGAAAGGCTTTTTTTTGTAAAAAAAATAACTTCGAAAGAAGTTATTATCTGTTGTAAAATTCAACTATTAATGATTCATTAATTTCTTGGTTAAGTTCACTTCTTTCAGGAAGTCTAACATAAGTACCAGATAATTTGTTTTCATCAAATGTAACAAATTCAACACGATTATGAGTTGCTTCTAAAGCAGCTTTAATTGCTGGATGATTAACTGATTGTTCTTTTACAGCTATAACATCACCAACTTTACATCTGTAAGATGGAATGTTTACTTTTTTACCATTAACAGTAATATGTCCGTGGTTAACTAATTGTCTAGCACCTTTTCTTGTAGTAGAAAATCCTAAACGATATACTAAATTGTCTAAACGACTTTCTAATAATCTTAAGAAGTTTTCACCATGAACACCTTTCATTTTACCAGCATCTTCAAATATTTTTTTGAATTGTTTTTCATTAACACCATACATGAATCTAACTTTTTGTTTTTCTTGTAATTGTGTTCCATAATCTGATAATTTTTTTCTGTCATTACCATGTTGTCCTGGAGCATAAGCTCTTTTTAAGTCTTTACCGTTTTCTAATACTGAAAATCCTAAACGACGTGATTTTCTATTAATAGAACCAGTGTATCTTGCCATATAAATTTCCTCCTTATATATTTACAAAACATCTGGCCTGTTTACCAAATACTAGGGTGTTTATTTGAATATCTTCGCTTTGCAGCTAAAAGTTACACAATAAACCATTAAAGTAATAAACACGTTAATATTTTTAAACAGTGCTGCTAGATGAATGCACTAGTATTATAGAAAAATATTATTATTTTGTCAATCTTTTAGAACTATTTTATGATAAAATTTAAAAAAATATTTCAAAAAATTAATATATATGATAAAATTGTATTAGAATAAGGTTGAGGTGGATAAAGTGGATACAATAATACTGATCATGGTAAGTTTTGTAATTTTAGCTGCTATTGTAATTGTTACAGTATTAGTACTACTTACTAAAGGCAAAAATAATCAATATAAAAAACAATTAGAAAACTTAGAAATAGAAAAAAATAAATTGGATAGTGTACCAATAATTCCAGAATTAACTAAGGTTGAATCTTATTTAAATAATGAAAAATTAGAGTCAATGTATAATAATTGGAAAGATAGATTAGATGTTATTAGAACAAATCAAATTCCAAAAATCACAGATATGCTTTTAGAGGCAGATTATTCATTATCTCAAAAAGATTACAAAGCAACAATATATAAAATTGCTAAACTTGAAATGGAAATTTATAAAGTAAGAACAAATTCAGATTTTTTATTAAATGAAATAAAAGAAATAACAAGTAGTGAAGAAAGAAGTAGAACATTAATTACTAAATTAAAATCTGAATATCGTGATTTATATGAGAAATTCAGTAAGGATAGAGAAGCATACAATGAATTAGCAGAACCAGTTGAATTACAATTTGAAACAATTGCAAAAAGATTTGAAGATTTTGAAGCAGTAATGGAATCAAACGAATTCTTAGAGGTAAATGGCTTAATAAAAACAATTGATGAAATGATTAAACATATAGCCAATGTAATAGAAGAATTGCCTAGTATAATATTGATGTGTAAAACAATTTTACCTAAAAAAATAAAAGATGTTCAAGATGAATATGATAGGATGGTTAAAGAAGGATATCCACTTGATTATTTAAATATTGAATATAATATAGAAGAAGCAAATAAAAAGATAAGTGACATTTATGATAGAGCAAAAATTCTTAATTTAGAAGATAGTTTATTTGAACTTAAAATATTAGCTGAATATTTTGATTCTGTATTTAATGATTATGAAAAAGAAAAGGTTGATAAATCTGAATTCGAAGATGTTGAAAAATTAATTGTTAAAAAATTAAAAAAATTAAATAGAATTATTACAGAAATTTTTAATCAATTAGATGAAATTAGAAATGCCTATAATTTATCTAATGATAATATCAATGTTTTATATCAAATAAAAGAAGAAACAGAAAAATTAAATGAAGATTATAAAGCATTAATAGATCATACTTCAAATAATACTTTTGCTTATTCCAAATTATCAAATGAAATGGAAAATTTAAATTTAAGAGTAGCTAGTGTAGAACAAAGTTTAGATTCTGTTCTAGATTCTCTAGGAAATATGCAAGATGATGAACAAAGAGCAAGACAACAATTAGAAGAAATCAAAACAATATTGAAAGAATCTAAAAATAAAATTAAGGAATATAATTTGCCAGTAATTCCTAATAATTATTTTGTTGAATTAAATGAAGCACAAGTAGCTATTAAAGAAATTATAAAAGAACTAGATAAAAAACCTATTACAATTGAAGTGTTAAATACAAGAGTTGATACTGCTCGTGATTTAGTTTTAAAATTATACAAAACGACAAAAGAAATGACAAAAACCGCTATGTTTGCAGAACTTGCTATTGTCTATGGAAATAGATATCGTAGTGAAGAAACTGAGTTAGATAAATATTTGACTTATTCAGAAAAATTATTCTATAAAGGCGAATATCAAAAATCATTAGAAATAAGTATTAATTCATTAAATAGAGTTGAAAAAGGAATCTATGATAAGTTATTGAGCTTATATTCAGGTGATAAATAGGAGGTCTGTATGAAAAAAAGATTACTTATAATATTGACTATACTATGTTTAACAGGATGTGGTGAAAAAAAGGAAATAGATCCCTTATTAGGTACATGGGAAACTAGTTATGAGTTAGGTGCATTTGGTGTTGTATCAGAATCATATGAGTTTAAGGAAAATGGAGAGTGTATTCAATCGTTGAATGCTGGAGCAATGATAACAACAGAATGTACATATCAGTTGAATGATGAAAAAACTGAAATAAAAATAGTATGGAAAGACAAAAATGATAAAGATAGTTATGTAGATTATTCATTGAATAATGATGAACTAAAAATAGGCACAAGAACATATACAAGAAAATAATAATATAGTTTCAAGTAGTGTTAAAAAACATCATAAATCACTTGTAAAAAGAACAAATTTTTAATACCCTTTTTGTAGAAAAAAGCCAAAATAAGAAAAAGATTCTTACATTAAGGGGTTATTATTAATTTATAAATAAATCATATATAAAAACTTCTAGTTAAATGCTAGAAGTTTTATAATATTTTATCAATTATACCATAGCTTAATGCTTCTTCTGGATCCATATAATAATCTCTTTCAGTGTCCTTTTCTACTTGTTTTAAATCCTTTTTAGTATTAATAGATAATATTTTATTTAATTTATCTTTTAACTTCAAAATTCTTTCTGCAGCAATTTTAATTTCAGTTGCTTGTCCTTGAACTCCACCTAATGGTTGATGAATCATTATTTCACTATTTTTAAGTGAATATCTTTTCCCATTTGTTCCACTTGATAATAAAAATGCACCCATACTAGCAGCCATTCCAACACAGATAGTTGAGACATCACTTTTAATAAAATTAATTGTATCATAAATAGCCATTCCAGAAGTAACAGAACCACCTGGAGAATTAATATAAATACTTATATCATTATGATTAACAGAATCTAGATATAGCAATTCTGCTACCACAGCATTCGCATTGTCATCATTTATTTCTCCACTCAAAATAATAATTCTATCTTTCAATAACCTAGAATATATATCGTAAACTCTTTCACTATGATTATTTTTTTCAATAACTGTTGGTACTAAGTTCATATTATCACCCTCTAATTTTATATTAGTAAAAAAATAGATAAATATTCATTAAAAAATGTGACAAAATACTTAATTTTTGATAGAATGGTATTAGAGTAAGAGAGGGATAAAATGGCTAAGATTATTAAAGTAAGTTATAAAGACTTAGAAGTAAAGGAATTTGAAGCAGGATTAACACTAAAAGAAATAAGCAAATCTTTTAAAAATCATTTTAATTATCCTATATTAGTTAGTAAAGTAGATAATAATATAGAAGAACTAAATGAAACAATAAATAGAAGTTGTAATATAGAATTTTATGATAGAAGTTCAGGATTAGGTAATGGTATATATGGTAGAACATTACAATTCATGATTATAGTAGCTATTAAAAGATTATATGGAAAAGAAACAGAAGTTATAATTCATTATTCAATAGATAAGGGATTTTTCTGTGAAGTAATTGGTGTAGAAATTGATAAATCATCAGTAAAAGAAATAGAGAATGAAATTAGAAAATTAAGCAAAGAAGATTTAATTATTAATAAGGTAAGTGTATCTAGATTCGATGCTATCAAATATTTCAAAAAGAATAAACAAATAGATAAAGTTAAAGTGCTAAAATACATAAGTAATTCTTATATTAATTTATATCGTATAGATAATATATATGATTATTTTTATGGAGAACTAGCTTATTCAACAAAAGATATTGATGATTTTGCATTAACATATATTAAGGGTAATGGATTTGTAGCAAGCTATCCAGATACATATAATCCAGAATGTACTTTAAATTATAAGCATCACGAAATGTTATTTAATACATTCTATGATTACACAAAATGGGGTAATCAAATAGGTATTAATAATGCAGCTGATTTAAATGAAGTTGTTTCTACTGGTGAATATAATAGATTAATTCATGTTGCGGAAACATATTATAATAATCAACTATCTAAAATAGCTGACGAAATATACAATAATAGAAAAAGAATAAAAATAGTATTAATTGCAGGTCCTTCATCAAGTGGTAAAACTACAACTAGCAAAAAGTTAGAAATTCACTTACAAAGTAAAGGAATAAAAACACATCAAATTTCAATAGACGATTATTTTCTAGATAGAGAAAAAACTCCAAAATTAGAAAATGGTGAATTAGATTTAGAGTCATTAAATGCAGTTGATGTAACACTATTTAATAAGCATTTAACAAAATTATTAGAAGGTGAAAGAGTAGAATTACCTGAATATAACTTTGTTTTAGGTAAAAGAGAATATAAAGGAAAAAATCTATTATTAGGTGATAATGATATAATTATAATTGAAGGTTTACATGGATTAAATGAAGATTTAACTAGTTCAATAGAAAGAAACAAAAAATATAAAATTTATATAAGTCCATTGACACAATTAAATATTGATAATCATAATCGTATACATACAAGTGATACAAGAAAACTAAGAAGAATTATAAGAGATAATAAATATCGTTCATATTCAGCAAGTGAAACATTAAGCATGTGGAAAAACATAAGAGAAGGAGAAGAAAAATATATATTCCCTTATCAAGATGATGCCGATAACATAATTAATTCAGCACTTATATATGAGTTAGGTATTTTAAAAACATATGCAGAACCATTATTATTCTCAGTAGAAGAATCCGATCCAATGTATAGTGAAGCACTAAGATTAATTAATTTTTTAAGAAACTTCTTACCTATACCAAGTGAAGAAATACCATCAGATTCAGTATTAAGAGAATTTATTGGCGGAAGCTGTTTTAAATAGTATTAAATTAAGAAAAAATAGCAACATATTAATTAGAAAAGAGGAATTTATATGATAAAAGTAGCCATCAATGGTTTTGGAAGAATTGGAAGACTAGTATTTAGAATTATGGAAGAAGATCCCAATTTTGAAGTAGTAGCAATCAATGATTTAACAGATGCATATCAATTAGCTTATTTATTAAAATATGATACTTCACATAGAAACTATAGAGTAAATGAAATATCTAGTGAAGGAAATGAACTAATTGTTGGTTCAAGAAAAATAAAAATATTTTCAGAATTAGATCCCAAAAATTTACCATGGAAAGAATTAGGAATAGATGAAGTTTTCGAATGTACTGGAAAATTTACTGATAAAGATAGTGCTTATTCACATATAATAGCTGGAGCAAAAAAAGTAATTATTTCAGCACCTGCTAAAGGAGATTTAAAAACTATAGTCTATAACGTAAATCATGATACTTTAGATGGAACAGAACAAGTAATAAGTGCAGCAAGTTGTACTACTAATTGTCTAGCACCAGTACTTAAAGTATTAAATGATAACTTTGGTATAGAAAAAGGCTACATGACAACAGTTCATGCATATACAAATGATCAATCAGTATTAGATGTAGCACATAAAAAAGGAGCACAATCTCGTCGTGGTAGAGCTTCAGCCGCAAATATTGTTCCATCAACTACAGGAGCGGCTACTGCTATAGGAAAAGTAATACCAGAGTTAAATGGAAAACTAAGCGGTAATGCATTAAGAGTACCAACTACTACAGGTTCGATAATTGATTTAACATTAGAATTAAAGAAAAACGTAACAGTAGAAGAAATAAATAGTACATTTAAAAATAATGCCAATGAAACTTTAGGATATACAGAAGATCCAATTGTATCAAGCGATATTATAGGTTCACATTTAGGAGCATTAGTAGATTCATTACTAACAGAAGTACTAGATGTAGATGGAAAACAATTAGTAAAAGTTGTGGCTTGGTATGACAATGAAATGGGATATTCAGCTCAAATGGTTAGAACTGCTAAATATTTAGAAAATAAATAATAATATAGTTTCAAAAAAGTAGACAGAGTTATATAAATAATATATGTTTGCTATTTGTAAACGGGGGGGGTAATTTTACCAACCTCTTTTTTTGTGAAAGGAAGATAGTATGAAAAAGGTAGTAATAGTAGTAATAGGTATATTAATGATAATACCAGTAGTAACAAAAAGAATAATAAATAATAGAAACTACGAATTAGATACAACAACAGAAGTATATACAAAAGCAGAAGTAGATAGTAAGTTAGCAGAAATAAAGAAAAGTATAGAAAGTAATACAACAGCAATAACAGAAACAAAAAACTTATTAACAACAATACAAAATAGTTTAAAAAATTATGCACTTAAAACAGCTTTAATAGAAGCAAATAGTAATATTGATAACTTACTTACAATAGCAAATAACAATACTAAAAGAATAGATGCTTTAGAAAATATGAGTTGTAGTACTCAAACTTTAAATAAAGTTAGTATTTATAAAGCACCTAGTATAAGAGGTGGAGTAACTGTAAGTGCTCAAAATTATGAAATAGATTTAACAAATGCCGCATATATTTTTGTTGGTATTTATGGTAATTCAAATAATTCATTATATTCTCCAATGGCAGCATTTTATTTTTCAGATGATCCAGATAATTGGGCAGGAATTGGTGGATATAAAAATTCAGTAACATATGGAAAAGGATATATGCCAGTATTTAATATGAGTGGTACAAAAGAACTTGTTGTTAAAAATTTAACTGGTTCAAGAGAATTTTTAGATGAAATAACTGTATATTACTTTAATTAAATGATATATTATTTAATTAAATGGCCTTTAAATAAAAGGAAAAATTAACAAAACCTTTTACACAAGGCTTTTTTTTTGATATAATTAAATAGGTGATGGTATGCAAAAAATAATAAGCAAAATAGAAGATTATTCACTAGAGTATATGATGGAAAAAAGCTTTGGAAGATACTCTAAAAGTATTATACAAGATAGAGCACTTCCAGATGTAAGAGATGGTCTAAAGCCAGTACAAAGAAGAATTTTATATGGTATGTATATAGAAGGACATACATTTGATAAACCTCCAGTAAAATCAGCTCGTAGTGTAGGAGATATAATGGGTAAATTCCACCCACATGGTGATTCAAGTATATATGAAGCAATGGTTCGTATGAGTCAATGGTGGAAACAAAATGAATGTTATATTGATATGCAAGGTAATAATGGCTCAATGGATGGTGATGGAGCTGCTGCAATGCGTTATACAGAAGCAAAATTATCTAAAATAAGTAACGAATTAATGAAAGATATAAAAAGAGGAACAGTAGATTTTGTTCCAAACTTTGATGATTCAAGGAAAGAACCTTTAGTTTTACCAGCAAAATATCCAAATTTACTAGTAAATGGTGCTGTAGGAATAAGTGCTGGATATGCTACAAATATTCCTCCACATAATTTAGGTGAAGTAATAGATGCTACTATAAAAAGAATAGATAGCCCAAATTGTTATTTGGAAACAATTATGGATATTGTTAAAGGGCCAGACTTCCCAACTGGTGGTGTAGTAGAAGGTAAAAATGGAATAATTGATGCATTTAAAACTGGTAGAGGAAAAGTAGTAGTAAAACCTAAATATGAAATAGTAACAGATAAAAATAAAACAAGTATCATAATTTCACAAATACCATTTGAAGTAAATAAATTATTACTAGTTTCTAAAATGAATGAAATTAAAATAGATAAAAAAATAGATGGAATAATAGACGTAAGAGATGAATCAGATAGACAAGATCCTGTAAGAATAGTAGTAGAGATAAAAAAAGATGCAGACCCAAATTTTATCTTAAATTATTTTTACAAAAATACAGATTTAATGATTAACTATAATTACAATATGGTTGCTATAGTAAATAAAAGACCAGTAACAATAGGTATATTAGGTATACTAGATGCTTATATTAGTCATTTAAGAGAAGTAATTGTAAGAAGAACTAAATTTGATTTAGAATTCAATAGAAATGAGTTACATATAGTAGAAGGTTTAATAAAGGCTCTATCTATACTAGATGAAGTAATTAAAACTATTAGAGCAAGTAAAGATAGAAATGATGCTATAAATAATTTAGTAAAAGAATTTGATTTTACATTTAAACAAGCAGAAGCTATAGTTGTTTTACAACTATATAGATTAACAAATACAGATGTAACAGAATTAGAAGAAAAAGCTAAAAATTTAAAACTTGTAATAGCGGCACTAGAAGCAATACTAAGTGATGAAAATAGACTAAAAACAGTTATGAAAGAAGAATTAAAAGAAATAAAGAAAAATTATGCTACAGAAAGAAAAACTATAATAAAAGATGAAGTAGAAGAAATAAAAATAGACACTGTTAGTATGATACCAAAAGAAGATGTAATAGTAGTTGTAACAAAAGAAGGATATGTAAAAAGAGTATCTCTTAGAAGTTATGATAAAGAAACAGAAACGACATTAAAAGATGGAGACTATATAATAGGAAGATATAAAATATCCACATTAGATACTATATTAATGTTTACTAATAAAGGTAATTATTTATATGTACCAGTATATGAATTGCCAGATTTAAAATGGAAAGAAATGGGAAAACATATAAGTAATATTATCAATATTAGTTCTGATGAAAATATCATATCATCATTTCCAATATATAATTTTAATGCAGAACTATATGTTACAATTTTTACAAAAAATGGTATGGTAAAAAGAACAAAATTAAATGAATTTGTTGTTCAACGATATTCAAAACCTGTATGTTCTATAAAACTAAAAGAAGATGATGAAGTAATAAGTGTTGATTTAAGTAACAATCCACTTACATTTATAGTAACATCTTCAGGGTATGCTTTAACATATAAGACAGAAGAAATACCAGTAGTTGGTGTAAAGGCTAGTGGTGTAAAAGCTATTACATTAAAAAATGATACAGTAGTTTCTGGAATTTTATATAATGAAAATGCTGAGTATTTAACAATAATAACTGATAAGAAAACAGCTAAAAGAGTAAAATTACAAGAATTTGAAATAACTTCAAGAGCTAGAAGAGGTATTCAAGTAGTAAGAGAAGTTAAAACAAATCCTTATACAATAATAAAAGCTTTTATAATTCATTATAAAGAAATGTTAAATATTAAAACAGCTAGTGAATTAATTGAATTAAAATTAACAGAAATACCTATAGCAGAAAGATTATCAACTGGAAGTACAATAGCTAAAACTAAGATTTTAGATGTATATCCTAATTATGAATTAGTTAGTGGTATAATAGAAGAAAAACAAGAAAAAGAAAATATCTCATTAGAAGAAATTGATAAAAAAATGATGACTATTGACGATTTTTTAGATAATATAGAATAATAGTTGTAATAATTATTTTATTGTAGTAATATTAGTAAAGGAGGAAAATATGGAATTTTTATTTGATATATTAAAAATATTAGGTGGAGTATTAATAGGTGCAATAATAGGATTTTTATTAGCCAAAAAATATATGCAAAAATATATGAAACAAAATCCACCAATTAATGAACAAATGATTAAAACTATGATGATGCAAATGGGTAGAACTCCTAGTCAAAAGCAAGTTAATCAAATGATGAAACAAATGAATAAGTTTATGGATTAGAGTACTTAAGTACTCTTTTTTTGTAAATCTTTGTTTTTTAAATCATAACTATTATCAGTAATTATTCCTAAATTATTTGGTAGTTTATCAAGCAATTTATAATTATTAACAGTCCATATAAATAAATCTTTATTAAAAATTTTTTTGACATTATAATGTATTGATAAAAAATCAAATATATTAATATCTTTATTAATATTCATGTTATACCCTATAATAAGACCAACTTTTAATAATTTATAATTACTTTTTAATTTATATACGAAATCATAATTAAAACTACAAATATAAATATTTAAATAGTAATATTTTTTGATAAACTTATAAAATTTATTTATATCTATATTATCTTTAATATCCAATATTATTATTTTTTTAGTATCAATATTATCTAATAAATGCTTTAAAGTAGTAAGATTTAAATCCTTATAATTAGTTTTTGAAATAAAATAAATACTATGATTTTTTTTAATAAATGAATTATGATTTAAAACTAGAACTCTATCTAAAGATTCTCTAACATCTACTTCTATTCCATATATATAATCATAATTAACTATATTTTTTAAACAATCAAATTTATTTTCACAATTGTTATCATTATTACCTCTGTGAGCTATAAATTTATACATGTTTTAATTTTTCTATCTCTTTAAGTTCAGGAATGGTAACAAGTTCAAAACCTTGTTTTTTAATTTCTAATATTATTTTATCTACTGAAAGAGCACTTGTTTTATAAATATCGTGCATTAAAATGATATCACCATCTTTTAAATTCTTAGTAGCTCTAGATACAATACTATTAACATTTCTATATTTCCAATCCATTGTGTCAACTGTCCATAAAACTATATCCATGTTTAAATGTTTAACTTTATTATTAATAGAACCATATGTTGGTCTAAGTAAAGTTGGAGTAAATCCTGTATATAATTTAATTTCTTCATTTGTTTTTATTATTTGATTATTTAATTCTTCTTCATTTAACTTAATTAACCATTTGTGATTGTAAGAATGATTTCCTAAAATATTGCCATTGTTTAAAGATTCATTTAATAGTTCTTGATATGGTTTAACTTTATTACCAAGTATAAAGAAAGTAGCATTTACATTATGTTTTTTTAAAGTGTCAATTATTTTTTTAGTATAGATACTAGGTCCATCATCAAATGTAAGTGCTACATATTTTTTATTTAAATCAAATACTTTATTATTTACATTATAATTATTTGTTTTAATTATTTCATTTTTCATGTTCAAATCTAATTTATAATTTATATTATCATAATTTTTTATAGTAACTTTATTATTATAATTTATGTATATATTCAATTTATCATCAATAAAAAATGGTAATTTGTTTATATAATCATCAATGTAATGAATATTAATATTTTCTTTTACTAAATCATTTTTAATGTTATAGATTGAACTATCAGTAACTATATCATTAATATTTAAAAATATATTATTATTTATATCAAAAAAATAAGTTTTAACATAATTATTAGAATTAATACTTACATCAAGTAAAACATTAATAAAGTTATTAAATTCATTTATTTTATAATCAATATTCAATTCATCTTTATTATTGTATTTACTTTTAAAATTATTGTATATATTATCGATATCTAACTTAATAACATTATTTAATTTTTTATAACTTGTATTAGGATAATTTATACAAATTAAATTATTATCATTTCCTTCTATAATAGTTGTTATTATTTCTTTATTAGAACAACCTATACATAAAAATAAAAGAATAGTTATTAGTAATTTTTTCATAATTTCACCTATTAAATTATATGTAAAAATAAAAAATTAATAAGAAAAAAGTAATTACAGTATTTGTTAAAACTTCATATACCATAGTAGGAGGAGATAATATGGAAAACTTTTTCCCAGAGCATCTTTTAGAACTGTTAGTAATAAGTATGACTTTTAGTGTTATTTTAATGATGTTAATACAAAAATTAAAAAAACTAAGTTTTATTACTAAATCATGGCAAGTATGGTTTTTAAATTTAATATTTTCATTTTTATTAGGAATACCCTTTACTATAGCTTTTTATAAATTAACTGTATATGATGGAATATGGGTCGGATTATTTAGCTTTATTGGAGCAGCCAGTATATATCAAACATTAAAAAAACAAAATTTAATTAATTATAATCCTACTTCTGTATCTGATAGTATAACTATATCAAAAGATAAGGAGATTAAAAGATGAACTATTTGGGGAGCAATCGTATTGTTACCAATCCTTTTTCATCCCATATTACTGCAGAAGACTATGCTGGCGAACATAAATCAAAGGTGTCAATGTATGGAAAAGGAAAAGTTATTAAAATAGTTAATAAATTTAAAAGTCATGAAGATAGTATAAATTATAATACTTTTTTAGAATCGAAAAATAGTTGGAGAGACGGAAATTATTATAATTGCATTTCAATAACAGGAAAAACAGTTAGAATGCATTATGAAGAATTAGGTGGAAATCAAGTATATGTTGAAACATATGATAAAAATAGGCTCTTATGCTTTAGATTTGCTCATTTGGATACAGTTTGTGTTAATGTTGGAGATATTATAGATGAAAATACTATAATAGGTTATCAAGGAAATACAGGACTTGTATTATCAAATAAAAGTTATAGTGACCCAACATATGCTAGCCATGTTCATTTAGAAATTACAGATTCACTTGGTAATTATCAAAATCCTAGAACTTATGCCGATGGCAGTACCTATACAACATATATAGAACAAACAAATATATTTGATCCTAAAAAATTTCAATTTAAAGTAAATGTTGATCAAATTAATATTAGAGAAAAACCTACAGTTTCATCAAAAGATATAGGTGATGTTTACTTAAATGAAGTATACGATATATTAGATACAGTAGAAGCAAGTGATTATCACTGGTATAAAATTACAACTTCTAGAGGTCTAACTGGGTATGTTGCTAATCTTAAAAATAGTAATTGGATGACTTTGTATTATCCAGAAGAAGATATTAATCCTGACAAAGAAATAGATAGTAGTAATGAAGATAATATAATATTTGAATGTAATGAAGAAGGATACTATTATATTTACTTGTATAAAGGCGAAAAATTGGTGATAAAATAAGAAAAAACTTAAAAATGTATTGATTTTACATTTAAAAAATGATATTCTTTAAATGTAAGCAAGATAGCTTATTATGAGGAGGTTATTTAAAAATGTCAAAAGCAGAATTAGTTAATTTTATAGCAGAAGAAGCAGGATTATCAAAAGCAGATGCTACTCGTGCATTAGATGCTATGAATAAAGGTGTAGTTAAAGGATTAAAAGAATCAGGAAAAGTAGCTTTAACAGGATTTGTTACTTTTACAGCTAAAAATAAAGCAGCTTCAACAGCTCGTAATCCAAAAACTGGAGAAGTTGTACCAGTTCCTGCAAGAGTTGCAGTTACTATTAAAGCTGGTTCTAAATTAAAAGATGCTTTAAACTAAGAAACTAGAAATAGTTTCTTTTTTTGTATTGTTTTTTTGCAAATAGTATTATATAATTAAATTGTATATAATAACTGAAGGGAGAGTGGATGCATGAAAATAACATCAGTAAATGTACGTATAACAGACAAAGAAAATAATAAAATGAAAGGACTAGCATCAGTTTTAATTGATAATTGTTTTGCAATTCATGATATTAGAATTATTGAAGGTGAAAATGGCCTATTTGTAGCAATGCCAAGTAGAAAAACTGCTACAGGTGGTTATAGAGATATAGCACATCCAATTTCTAGTGAATGCAGAAAAATGTTTGAAGATGCTATTTTAGAAGAATATAATAAAGAACTTAATTCTTAATTAAAAGTACTTGTCAAAAGTACTTTTTTTTTGTAAAATTGTATTGTAATAGAATAGAGGTATAATATGAAAAGAGGATTTACGCTTATTGAATTATTAGCAGTTTTAGTAGTAATATCTGTATTGTCACTTATAACAGTACCTATTGCTAATAATGTAATCAGTAATTCTAAAAGAAAATCTATGTTAGAAAGCGTAAATGGTCTTGTAACTTCTGCTAGATATTTTGCTATAGACAATATAGGAGTATATGAATTTAATTTTAGTGATATAAAAAACGGTGAAACTGATAATGGTGTTAAATTAGATTACGACGGTATTTTAAATGCTAATGGTAAACTTTATGTTGATAGTGAAGGTGATATTAGTCTATGTGTAATGAATGATGAATATTATGTTTATAAAAACTATAATGCAGACGTTATAATAGGAGACAGAACAGAAGAAGATTATTGTGTTATAGGATGGGATGAATCAAAAAACAAATATATTGCTAAAAAATATGATGGAAAAGGATTTAATACTGATTATAGCAAGGCTACAATAGATGAAAAAATAGATGAATTGAAAAGTTTAAATGATTTAAACACAATAAAAATTAGTGATATTTATTTATCTACTACTAATATAAATTTAGATAATTATGTATTACAATCAGATTTAGATAATATAAATGAAAGAATAAGTGAAATAACTAATATAATAAAATCTAACTCATCTAGATTAAGTGGATTAGAGAAAAAAGAAACATAAAATCAATATTTTAATAAATAAACTAACATACTTAATTACTAAGTATGTTTTATTTTAAAAAATTTTTATTTTTTAGCACTCATATATTGACAATGCTAACATATAATACTATAATGTAGATAGCACTTGAAAAGAATAAGTGCTAAGAGGTGATTTAGTGATTAATAAAAGACAAACAGAAATATTAAAAATGATTGTTGAAGAATATATTAAAACAGCTCGTCCAATAGGTTCTAAAGCTATATGTGAATCATTAAATTGTTCTAGTGCAACAGTAAGAAATGAAATGAGTGAACTAGAAGATTTAGGACTATTAGAAAAAACACATATTTCTTCAGGTAGAGTTCCAAGTGAAAAAGGGTATAGATATTATGTTGATAATATTATGAAACCAAAAGAATTAACTGGAGAAGATATGCTAAATCTACAAACAATATTCCAAAATCAATCACTTGCTTTAAGTGATGTAATAATTAAGAGTATGGAAATTGTGTCAGATCTTACTAATTATACTTCTATTGTACTAGGTAGTAGTAGTAATCAAAATAAAATAAGTAAAGTAGAAGTAGTACCAGTAAGTCAAACAAGTCTAGTGGCAATAGTTATAACAGATAAAGGACATGTAGAACATAAAAATATGCAATTAGAAGAAAGAGTTTCATTAAGTGAAATAAAACAAACAGTAGATTTAATAAATAAATTTATAATAGGGACACCTCTTAATGAAGTAAGCATGAAGTTGGAATATGAAGTAAAACCAAAAATAGCTTCATCGCTAAAAGAACAACAAGCAATATATGAAGCATTATACAATGCATTTAATGAATTTAAAACAGAAGAAGAAAATATGGTAAAGGTAAATAAACCAAGTAATATATTAAAAGAACCAGAATTTGATGATACAAGTAAAATGCGTTCTATATTGAAAAAGTTTGAAGACAAAGAATTAATCAAAAATATTGAAGAACAAGATAGTGGTATTAATGTTTACATTGGTAGTGAGTCAGAATTTGATGATGATGTATCAATAATAAAAACAAAATACAATATTGATGGAGAAGAGGGAACTATCGCTTTAATAGGTCCAAAAAGAATGGAATATGATAGAGTAATGACTCTTCTAAAATATATTAAAGATAATATAGAAGAAAATGAATAAAATTAATTATTTGAATAATAATTAAATGGAGGTAACATGGAAAAAGAAGAAATACATAATGAGAAATACAATTGTAATTGTGATGAAAAATGCGAATGCAATGAAAAATGTGAGTGTGAAGATTGCAATTGTGATGAATCATGTGAATGCAAAGATCATGAATGCAAATGTGGAGAAAATTGTGAATGTGATCCATGTAATTGCAATGAACTAGATCATAAACAAAAGCATGAGAAACATGATAATAAAAAAATCAAAAAATTAGAAAATAAAATAGATGAATTAGAAAAAAAACTAAAAGAAGCAGAAGAAAAATCATTAATTGCTAAAGCAGATTTAGTAAATTATCGAAAAAGAAAAGACGAAGATGTAATGCGTATTATGAAATATGCAAATGAAGATATAATTCGTGAAATACTTCCAATAGTAGATAATTTTGAAAGAGCAATAAAATTAGATGATGATAATTTAGATGATGAATTATCCAAATTCCTACAAGGATTTAAAATGATTTATTGCAATCTAATATCTGTTTTAGAAAAAAATGAAGTAAAACAAATAGATGGCGCTAATAAACCATTTAATCCAACTTATCACCAAGCAGTTATGACTGAAACTAGTGATAAGGAAAAAGATATAGTACTTGAAGTACTACAAAAAGGTTATTTATATAAAGATAAAGTAATTAGACCTGCCATGGTCAAAGTTAGTGAATAGGAAAGGTGATATATATGGCAAAAACAATAGGTATAGATTTAGGTACAACAAATAGTTGTGTATGTGTATTTGAAGGTGGAGAAGCTAAAGTAATAGCTAATCCAGAAGGACTTAGAACTACAGCATCTGTAGTAGCATTCAAAAATGGAGAAATTATAGTTGGTCAAAAAGCTAAAAACCAAATGGTAACAAATCCAGATACAATTTCTTCAATTAAAAGAAAAATGGGTACTAATGAAAAAGTACATGCTAATGGAAAAGATTATACTCCAGAAGAAATTTCAGCAATGATTTTAAGCGATTTAAAGAAAACCGCTGAAGCATACTTAGGAGAAAAAGTAACAAAAGCAGTTATTACTGTTCCAGCTTACTTCAATGATGCTCAAAGACAAGCAACTAAGAATGCCGGTAAAATTGCGGGATTAGAAGTAGAAAGAATTATCAATGAACCAACAGCTGCAGCTTTAGCTTATGGTCTTGATAAACAAGATAAAACAGAACAAATCTTAGTATACGATTTAGGTGGTGGTACATTTGATGTATCAATACTTGAAATTGGTGATGGTGTATTTGAAGTTAAATCAACTAGTGGTAATAACCATTTAGGTGGAGATGACTTCGATGAAAAAGTTATTGAATACTTAGTAGCTGATATCAAAAAAGAACATGGTATAGACTTATCAAGCGATAAAATGGCTATGCAAAGAATTAAAGACGCTGCTGAAAAAGCTAAAAAAGAATTATCAGGAATGTCTTCTACAACTATTTCATTACCATTCTTGGCTCAAAATGAAAATGGTGTTGTAAACTACGAAACAACATTAACAAGAGCTAAATTCGAAGAATTAATTGATGACTTAGTAGAATCAACTCTAGAACCAGTTAGAAAAGCCTTAAAAGATGCTAATTTAACTAAAAATGATATTGATAAGGTATTATTAGTAGGTGGTTCAACTCGTGTTCCAAAAGTACAAGAAATAGTTAAAAAAGAACTAGGAAAAGAACCTTCAAAAGAAGTAAATCCAGACGAAGTTGTAGCTATGGGTGCTGCTATTCAAGGTGGTGTACTTGCTGGTGAAGTAGAAGATATCGTTTTACTAGATGTAACACCATTATCTCTTGGTATTGAAACTTTAGGAAATGTAATGACAGTATTAATCCCAAGAAACACAACAATTCCAACAAGTAAATCACAAGTATTCTCAACAGCTGCAGATAATCAACCTGCTGTAGACATTCATGTATTACAAGGTGAAAGAACAATGGCTGCAGATAACAAAACTTTAGGAAGATTCCAATTAACAAATATTCCTGCTGCTCCAAGAGGAGTTCCACAAATTGAAGTTACATTTGATATAGATGCTAATGGTATTGTTAATGTAAAAGCAAAAGATTTAGGAACTAATAAGGAACAATCAATTACAATTACTTCTTCAACTACATTAAGTGATGAAGAAATCGATAAAATGGTAAAAGAAGCAGAAGCAAATAAAGAAGCAGATGCTAAGAAAAAAGAAGAAGCAGATACTAAAAATGAAGCAGAACAAATGATATTTACTTGTGAAAAATCATTAAAAGATTTAGGAGATAAAGTATCAGAATCTGAAAAGAAAGAAGCAGAAGAACAAATCAAAGATTTAAAAGATGCTCTAGAAAAAGATAACTTAGAAGATATTAAAGCTAAAAAAGATAAATTACAAGAAACAGCTTATAAATTTGCTGCTAAAGTATATGAAGAAGCATCTAAAAATGCTCAAACTGAAGAAAATAAAGAAACATCAAATGATAAAAAAGATGATGATGTTATTGATGCAGAATTTGAAGAAGGTAAATAATATAGAAGTTCTAGGTGACTAGGACTTCTCACTTTAATAAAGGAGAATATATGGAAAAACAAAAACTAAGAGATGAAGTAAGTAATGATTATAAATGGGATTTAACAAAAATATATAAAACAGATGAAGAATGGAATAAAGATTATCAAAAATTAGAAAGTGAAATAATAAAAATAAAAGATTATACTAATTTTATAGAAAGTTCAGAAAATTTATATAACTTTTTAACTTTTAATGAAAAACTAGAAAGGTTATTAAATAAGTTATATTACTATGCACATTTAAATTTTGATGTTGATACTTTAAATGATAAATATCAAGAAATGAATCAAAAAATGATAGATATGTTAGACTATTTTAATGAACTTACTTCATTTGTTATTCCAACATTTTTAAAAGTAGATTATGACAAAGTACAACAATATATAAATGAATTACCATCTTTAAAAGAATATGAATTTACTCTAGAACAAATATATAGAGAAAAAGAACATACTTTAGATGAAGAAAAAGAACATATGCTAGCACTTCTAGGTAAAAATTTATCAAATCCAGGATCTACATTTGAGGCATTAACAGATTCAGATTTAACATTTGGTAATATAATAGTAGATGGTAAAGAAGTAGAATTAACTGAAAGCAATTATGGAAAATATATTTCTTCATTTGATAGAAATATAAGAAAAACAGTATTTGAAAGATTATTTACAACCTATAGTAATTTTAAAACAACTATAACTTCAATATATAATGGAGATATAGATGCTAATATAAGTATAGCTAAAATAAGAAATTTTAATAGTGCATTAGAAGCATCTTTATATAGTGATAATATAGACAAATCTGTATATGAAAATTTAATTAAAACAGTACATAATAATTTAGATGTTTTATATGATTATTATGACTTAAAGAAAAAAGTTTTAAATTTAGATGAATTACATATATATGATATTTATACACCAATGATTAAAGTTGATAAACAAGACTATAGTTTTGAAGAGGCAGAATATTTAGTATTAGATACAATAAGTATATTTGGTGAAGAATATAAAGAAAATGCATTAAAAGCATTCAATGAAAAATGGATTGATGTATATAATAATAAAGGTAAAAGATCAGGAGCATATTCTTCAGGATTTTATGATACAGCTCCTTATATGTTATTAAATTTTGAAAATAGAATAAATGATGTATTTACCTTAGCTCATGAATTAGGTCATTCAATGCATACTTATTTTTCTTGTAAAAATAATTCATATAATAATTCAGGCTATAAAATTTTTGTAGCTGAGGTTGCTTCAACAGTAAATGAATTATTACTAGCAAAAAACTTACTAAAAAAATCTAATTCAAAAGAAGAAAAATTAAATATATTAAATAGATTATTAGAACTATTTAAATCAACTATATATAGACAAACTATGTTTGCTGAATTTGAAAAGAAAATATATGAATTAAGAGAAAGTGGTAATGTATTAACAAGTGAAACAATTTGTAAAGAATATTATGAATTAAATAAACTATATTTTGGTAATAATGTAGTAGTAGATGATTTAATTAAATATGAATGGGAAAGAATACCACATTTCTATTATAATTTCTATGTATATAAATATGCTACGGGATTATCAGCAGCATGCTATATAGTAAAAAATATACTAGATAATAAAGAAAATGCTAAAGAAAATTATTTAAAATTCTTAAAATCAGGTGGAAGTATGTATCCTCTAGATGAACTTAAATTAGCTGGTGTAGATATGAATAAACCTGAAGTGGTAGAAAGTGCTATAAGCATGTTTAAAGAAACAATAGAGGAATTTAAAACATTAATTTAAGGAAGTGAGTTTAATGAATAAACGAGATTATTATGAAGTGTTAGGAGTAGATAAAAATGCTAGTGAAGCAGATATCAAATCGGCTTTCCGTAAACTAGCTAAAAAATATCACCCTGACGTATCTAAAGAACCAGATGCAGCAGAAAAATTTAAAGAAGCACAAGAAGCCTATGCTGTTTTATCTGATAAAGATAAAAGAGCTCAATACGATCAATATGGTCATGCAGCTTTCCAAAATGCTAATGGTGGAGCTGGATACGATTTTAGTGGATTTGATTTTTCTGATATATTTAGTGATATTTTTGGTGGATCTTTTGGTGGATTTAGTGGATTTTCTAATTTTGGATTTGGTTCATCATCTAAAGCAAGAAAAGGTAGTGATACATTAGTTAGAATGAATCTAACTTTTGAGGAAGTATGTTTTGGATGCAAAAAGAGTGTGGAAATAAATGAATCAAAAACTTGTACTGAATGTAGTGGTAAAGGCGGATTTGGAGAAAAAACTTGTCCAGATTGTAATGGAAAAGGTCAAGTAACTCAATCTGTATTTGGTGGTGCTTTTGTAAGTAGAACAACTTGTTCAAGGTGTTCTGGTACAGGACATATATTTGAAAATAAATGTAGCACTTGCAAGGGTACAGGAACTATTAATGAAAGAAAAACAAAAGATGTTAAAGTTCCAGCAGGAGTAGATACAGGCAATAGATTAAGAGTGCCAAATGCCGGAAATCCAGGAAGTAATGGAGGACCAAATGGAGATTTATACATTGAATTTAATGTAAAAGAACATCCAATATTTAAAAGAGAAGAAAATGATATTTATTTAACTTTACCAATATCTATAACAGATGCTGTATTAGGTGCTAAAGTAGATGTTCCAACACTATATGGTAATGTTAAACTAACTATTCCTGCAGGTAGTTCATCAAATGATAAACATCGCTTAAAAGGTAAAGGAATAGAGGATGTAAGAACAGGTAGAATAGGAGATATGTATGTAGTATTAGACATATATGTACCTAAAAAATTATCAAGAGATCAAAAGAAATTATTTGAAGAATTAAGTAAAACTGATTTATCTAATAGTTCTGATTTTGATAAAATTAAAAAATATTTATAAGAGCTTAAGCTCTTTTTGTTTAATATAAGTAATTTGTAGATTATACTAATATTTATCAATTTAATGATATTATTAGTTATAGTTAATAAGCGTTAAATGTATATAAAGGTATTGACATGTATGTAATAAATGTATAGAAAGGATGATAACTAAATGAAAAATATTCCAGTTGGAGTAATATCTGTATTATGGGATTATGAAGATGAGAGTTTATTAAAGAAAGCATTTTATGAGTTTATTGTTTGCGATAAAAATGGAAAGATTGAATTTATAAATAAATATTATTTTTTAGAAAATAATTTATGTGTAAAAAGTGAAATTGTTTCTACATATAGATGTAATATAAACATCATTGAATGTAATGATAATGAAGATGAAATTAAAGTTCAATTTTGTTCTGATATATTATTTTTAACAAAAGAACAATATCAATTATTAAATAATTTTATTACTAATTTGCAAAGCATATATCATTTTGAAATAAATACTGCAAATATAAAAAATTGAATTGATAGTTAAATTAACTATCTTTTTGTTTTCAAA